>NZ_JAGDEZ010000012.1:157752-171005 GCF_017498305.1 Pseudomonas sp. OA65 | reverse complement strand
CTAGGGCTCGGCATGCCCTCACTCCGGCATTGCTCCGTGGGCCGCCGCGAAGGGCCATCCATGGCCCAGCGCGGCTATCCCGGCATCCATGCCGGGATGCCCACTCCACAATGCCTGCGTTCGGCCATCGTGGTTAACGGGGCGCCCGAGATCAAAATCAAAAGCCAAGCGAGGCGGCCTTATAGCCGACCTGGCTCTTCCGGTCGTACACCCATCAGACCTGTTTGAGCAGGACCTGTGGGAGCAAAGCTTGCTCGCGAGGCGGCCTGACAGCCGACTTGATTCTCCGGTCCTACTCCGATCCGATTGTGGGAGCGGGCTTGCTCGCGAAGACGGCGGAACATCCAATACTGATGCAAGCTGGCCCACCGCTTTCGCGAGCAAGCCCGCTCCCACAGGGATCGGCGGTGGACACGGATCTTATAAACGACCAAAAACCTGTGTGGGAGCGAGCTTGCTCGCGATGGCGGCCTGACAGCCGACCAGGATTGTGGGAATGGTCGGACAATCCTCCGGGTTGCAGCAGATTTTTCCGACGAACTCTGGCGGTTGCCGGGTGGGAAAGGGCTGTCGCTAGTCTTTTCCCGTCGCTGCAAATTCAGCGGTCGGGCTTGGAAATCCGATAAGTAGACGGCGCGAAAGCGCCCTTCATGACGTATGCTTGCGGTCGTTTTTTGACCATGCTTTCGTTATGGCGGCTGTGCGCGGGAGACCTTCGGGTCTGTCGGGCTCGTTTACCCCGGTTTTCCAACCTGCGTACGGCTGCCACCCCTCGCTTGGAAACGAACGTGGCAGCTCCAACCTGTAGACGGAGTGTCACCAAGTGACTCGCCGTAAGGGCGAAACCCTAAGTGGCCGTTACCGCAGCAACGGATATGTACTCAATCCAATCGGTCGCACCAGACTTTGCTCCCACCTCTACGCGCCGTAATCTCCCCGTCACTTCCCCGGCCAAGGCTTCAATCACCCATGACCACCTCCCTCATCCGCATTGCCGCCGCCCTGTTGCTCGGGCCGGACGGTCGAACCCTGCTGGTGCGCAAGCGCGGCACCCAAGCTTTCATGCAGCCGGGTGGCAAGATCGAAGCCCATGAACAACCGGTGCAGGCGCTGGCCCGTGAGCTGGAAGAGGAACTGGGGTTGCGGATCGACCCGGCCCAGGCCCGTCACTTGGGCGTGTTCAGCGCACCAGCGGCCAACGAACCGGGGTTTACCGTGCAGGCCGAAGTGTTTTTGCTGAGTATCGACGCTCCGGTTTCGCCAGCGGCCGAAATCGAAGAGGTGTGTTGGATCGACCCGGCCGGTGACAGCGATCTGGTGTTGGCACCGTTGACAGGCGAGGTGATCTTGCCGTTTTATCGAGCGACACTGCTCGCCACCTGCTGATTCACGCCTCAAGGACTGATGCCCATGATTCCATTGCCGGACCTGTTGATTTTCGCCGCCGCCGCGTTGCTGATGGTACTGACGCCCGGCCCGAACATGATCTACCTGATCTCCCGCTCGATCTGCCAGGGCCGCAAGGCGGGCGTCACGTCCCTGTTGGGGGTGGTGGCGGGGTTCTTTGTGCACATGTTCGCGGCCGCGGCGGGGCTGACGGCGGTGTTCCTGGCGGTGCCCATGGCTTATGAAGTGTTGAAGTGGGCCGGTACGCTGTACCTGTTGTGGCTGGCCTGGCAGGCCGTGAAGCCGGGCGCGCGTTCGCCTTTCGAGGCCCAGCAGTTGCCAGCGGACTCGACACGCAAGTTGATCACCATGGGTTTCCTCACCAGCGCCCTGAACCCCAAGATCGCGGTGTTCTATCTGTCGGTGTTCCCGCAGTTCATCAGTCCGGAACACGGTTCGCTGTTCACCCAGAGCATTATCCTGGGCCTGACCCAGATCAGCGTCAGTTTCAGCGTCAACCTGCTGATCGCTCTGTTCGCCGCCGGCATCGCCTCGTGGTTCGTCCATAACCCGAGCTGGCTGGCGGTGCAGCGCTATGTCATGGGATTTGTCCTCGGTGCCCTGGCCCTGCGCCTGATGCTTGAGCAACGGCGTTCGGCGTGAGCATTCGACGCCTGCGGATTGGCGATGCCGAGGCCTATCGCGAGCTGATGCTCCAGGCGTATGCCTTGCACCCCCAGGCCTTCACTTCCAGCGTCACCGAGCGGGCGAAGTTGCCCATCAACTGGTGGGAGTCACGCCTGGGCAGCCGGCTCGATGTGCTGTTGGGGGCGTTTGTCGAGCAAGAGTTGGTCGGCATCGTCGGCCTGGCCCTGGAACCCCGGGAAAAAGCCCGGCACAAGGCGCTGCTGTTCGGCATGTACGTCGCCGACGAACATCGCCATCGCGGGCTCGGCTACCAACTGGTCCAGGCCGCCCTCGACGAAGCCAGGCGCCACCCCTTCCTGCGCCTGGTGCAACTGACCGTCACCGCCGGCAACGACCCGGCGCTCAAGCTCTACCAGCGCTGCGGTTTCGTCTTGTACGGCCTTGAGCCGATGGCGATCCGGGTGGACGATGAGTACCTCGACAAAATCCATATGTGGCTAGAACTTTGATCCCCCCCACGATTTCCGGTGCATGGGCTTCTGTGGGAGCAAGGCTTGCCCGCGATGGCGTTTTCGCAATCGCCATCGCGGGCAAGCCTTGCTCCCACAGAAGCTATCAGCGCACGGCACTGACACCGTCGAGGGTGGAAAACGACGTGTCCTTGGCCGTCAGCAAAAAGTCGCGCATGTACGGCGCGTCGAGCATGTCGGTGCGCACCGCCGCGTACAGCGTGGCAAACAAGCCTTTCTCCCCCAGCCGCTTGGCTTTCACATAGCCCCGTGAGCTGTATTCATGCAGCGCCCAGTGCGGCATGCCGCAGACGCCACGGCCGCTGGCCACCAGTTGCATCATCATCACCGTCAGCTCGGACGTGCGCACCTGAGCCGGTTCGATGTCGGCCGGCTCCAGGAAGCGGGTGAAGATGTCCAACCGGTCTCGCTCCACGGGATAAGTGATCAAGGTTTCGCTGATCAGGTCCTCGGGCACGATGTACGCCTTGCCCGCCAGCCGATGCTGGTTGGCGACGGCGAGCATCGCTTCGTAGGTGAACAGCGGCACGTAGGTGATGCCCGCCAGTTCCAGCGGGTCGGAGGTCACCACCAGGTCGAGGTCGCCCCGGGCCAGGGCCGGCAAGGGTGCGAAGGCGAAACCCGAGGCCAGGTCCAGCTCGACTTCCGGCCAGGCGTCGCGGAACTGGTCGATGGTCGGCATCAGCCACTGGAAGCAGCTGTGGCATTCGATAGCCATGTGCAACCGCCCAGCGGTGCCGCCCGCCAGCCGCGCGATGTCCCGTTCAGCACTGCGCAGTAACGGCAGGGCGGCATCGGCCAGTTGCAACAGGCGCAGGCCGGCGCTGGTGAAGCGTACCGGCTTGGTCTTGCGCACGAACAACTGCATGCCCAGGCGCTCTTCCAATTCCTTGAACTGATGGGAGAGGGCGGACTGGGTCAGGTGCAGGCGTTCGGCGGCTTCCACCAGGCTGTCGGCTTCGCGCAGGGCGTGCAGGGTCTTGAGGTGACGGAGTTCAAGCACCGGAGTGGCTCCATGAGTAAAACTTGTGATCAACACGAAAAGGTTGAGTTTGTCTCATGTAGGTCGGGTTGTCGACAATGGCGCCATCTTTTACAGGAGGACGCATACCATGGCCCTGGCCCACACCCTCGGATTTCCCCGCATCGGCGCCGACCGCGAACTGAAGAAAGCCCTCGAAGCCTATTGGAAGGGCGATCTGGCCCCGGCCGCGTTGCAAGCCGTGGGCCGTGAACTGCGGGCCCGGCACTGGCAATTGCAGAAAGACGCCGGCATCGACCTGCTGCCCGTCGGCGACTTTGCCTGGTACGACCAGGTCCTCAGCCACACCTTGACCCTGGGCGCCGTCCCGCAACGTTTCCACGGTACTTTGAATGCCCAGGGCCGGCCGACCCTCGACACCCTGTTCACCATGGCCCGTGGCGCCACGGCCAGTTGCTGCGGTGCCGAGCACGGCCAGGCGCAATACGCCCAAGAGCTGACCAAGTGGTTCGACACCAACTACCACTACCTGGTACCGGAGTTTACCGCCGACCAGACGTTCGCCCTGAGCTGGGAACAGTTGTTCGATGAAGTGGACGAAGCCCATGCCTTGGGCCACCGGGTCAAACCGGTGGTCATCGGCCCGTTGACTTACTTGTGGCTGGGCAAGGCCAAGGGCGAGGCGTTCGACAAGCTCGACCTGCTGGAGCGCCTGCTGCCGGTCTACGGTGAAATCCTCAACCGCCTCAAGGCCCAGGGCGTGGAATGGGTGCAGATCGACGAACCGATCCTCACCCTCGACCTGCCTCAGGCCTGGAAGAGTGCCTTCGAGCGCGCTTACCACATCCTCCAGTACTCGCCGTTGAAAAAGCTCGTGGCCACCTATTTCAGCGGTCTGCAAGACAACCTCGGCCTGGCGGTGAGCCTGCCGGTGGACGGCTTGCACATCGACGCGGTACGTGACCCGGAACAACTGGGCCAGGTGCTGGACCGCCTGCCGACGTACAAGATTCTCTCGGTGGGCCTGGTCAACGGTCGCAACGTCTGGCGCTGCGAACTGGAACAGGCGCTGGCGCACTTGCAACCAGCCCAGGAACGCTTTGGCGACAACCTCTGGGTCAGCACCTCGTGCTCGCTGCTGCACAGCCCGGTGGACCTGGAGCGTGAAGACCGGCTCGATCCGGAACTCAAAAGCTGGCTCGCCTTTGCCGTGCAGAAGTGCGGTGAAGTCGCGGTGCTACGCGATGCGCTGAACGATCCCCAGGCCCCCGCCGTGCGACAGGCCTTGAGCGACAGCCGCGCGGTGCAGGCCCGCCGCGCCGGCTCGGCGCGGATTCACAAAGCCGAGGTCCAGGCGCGCCTCGCAGCGATCAGGCCACAGGACAGCCAGCGGCGCTCGCCGTTTGCCCAGCGCATCGAACGCCAGCGCGCACGCCTGGCGCTGCCGACCTTTCCCACAACGACCATTGGCTCCTTCCCGCAGACCCCGGCCATTCGCCTGGCACGCCAGGCCTACAAGCAAGGCAAGTTGTCGGCCAACGACTATCACGACGCCATGCACACCGAGATCCGCCATGCCGTGCAGATCCAGGAACGCCTGGGCCTGGACGTGCTGGTGCACGGTGAAGCCGAACGCAACGACATGGTGGAATACTTTGCCGAGCAACTGGACGGCTATGCCTTCACCCGTTTCGGCTGGGTGCAGAGTTATGGCTCGCGTTGTGTGAAGCCGGCGATCATCTACGGCGATATCAGCCGCCCGAAAGCCATGACCGTCGACTGGATTCGTTACGCACAAAGCCTGACCGACAAGGTCATGAAAGGCATGCTCACCGGTCCCGTGACCATGCTGATGTGGTCGTTCCCCCGCGAAGACGTGTCGCGCCAGGTCCAGGCCCGACAACTGGCCCTGGCCCTGCGGGACGAAGTGTTGGACTTGGAAAAAGCCGGGATCAAGATCGTGCAGATCGACGAAGCGGCGTTCCGCGAGGGGCTGCCGTTGCGTCGCGGGGAATGGCAGGCCTACCTGGACTGGGCCGTGGAGGCTTTCCGCTTGTGCGCGTCGGGCGTGGCGGATGACACCCAGATCCATACCCACATGTGCTACAGCGAGTTCAATGACGTGATCAAGGCCATCGCCGACATGGACGCCGATGTGATCACCATCGAAACCTCGCGTTCGGACATGGAATTGCTGGAGGCTTTCGAGGCGTTCGACTACCCGAACGACATCGGCCCGGGTGTCTATGACATCCACTCGCCACGGGTGCCGGACACCGCCGAGATGGTTGCGCTGATGAACAAGGCAGTGCAACGAATCGCCGCCGAGCGGCTGTGGATCAATCCCGACTGCGGGCTGAAAACCCGGGGCTGGCCTGAGACGGAAGCAGCCCTGGTGAACATGGTAGCGGCGGCGCGGCAGTTGCGTAGCCAGTTGGCCTGAAATCGGTCCCTTGAACCGGCCCCTGTGGGAGCAAAGCTTGCTCGCGATGAAGACAACGCGATTTCTTTGGAATCGAGGTGCCTGTATCGCGAGCAAGCTTTGCTCCCACAGATACATTCCTTCCCCCCAAATACATTCCTTCCCCACAGGTACATCCTTAGCGCAGGACACCACTCGGCAATCTTCATCAAACTGTCACGCAACTGTGGCAGCGCGCTTGAACAAACTTCATCAGACTCGCGCTCTACTGGGGTTCTGCGTTTTGGTGTTTCTTCATGCGTATATTCATTTTCTTGGCCGCGCTGTTTTTCGGCCTGCCGTCGATGGCGGCGTCTCGTTGTGATGTCAATGTTGCAACTCAACATGTCGACCTGGATCAGGTCAGCCTGGCCTACCAGAGCATTGGTCGTGCCTCGGATCCCGCGTTGCTGTTGGTGATGGGCCTGGGCGGGCAACTGATCCATTGGCCGGACGAAGTGGTGGTCGCCCTGTGTGAGCAAGGTTTCCGGGTGATTCGCTACGACAACCGCGATGTTGGCCTGTCCACCTGGCGCCAGGCGCCCGGCAGCGCCAACCTGACCTTTGAAGCCCTGCGCTACAAACTCGGCTTGCCCGTGGCCGCGCCGTATACCCTGACGGACATGGCCGACGACGGGCTGGGGCTGATGGATGCCTTGCAGGTGCAGCGCTTCCACGTGCTGGGCGCGAGCATGGGCGGGATGATCGCCCAGCACATGGCCGCCATGGCGCCTGAGCGGGTTGAAAGCCTGACCCTGATCATGACCAGTTCCAGTGCCGCCGGCTTGCCCGCGCCCAGCGAAAGACTGGTGCAACTGTTGTCCCGGCGCGGTGCGCCGAATCGCGAAATGGCCCTTGAACAGCAAGCCGATCTGCTGGCCGCGTTGGGCAGCCCGGTGGTGATGGACGATCGCCAGGCCTTGCTGCATCAGGCCGCCGTGGCTTATGACCGGGCCTTCAATCCTGAAGGCGTGAAGCGCCAGATCATGGCGATCATGGCCGAGCCGAGCCGGGTGGCCCTGCTCAATCAACTGCGGGTGCCGACCCTGGTCGTCCACGGCACCGCCGACCCTTTGCTGCCGGTGATGCACGGCGTGCACTTGGCCGCGCACATCCAAGGCAGCCAATTGAAACTGATCCCGGGCCTGGCCCATCGCTTCCAGGACGCGTTCAAGGCGCCGTTGCTGGGGGCGGTGTTGCCGTACCTGCAGCAGCACCGCGAAGACACGTCCCATTGGGCGCAGATCGAACCGGCGCAGGCACCGAATCTGCTCTAGCGTTTCCAGTGGCGAGGGGATCTGTGGGAGCAAGGCTTGCCCGCGATGAAGGCGACGCGGTCTTTCAGAGGTCGAGGTGGCCTCATCGCGGGCAAGCCTTGCTCCCACCGGGACTTGCGGTAGAGCAACTACCGCGCCCGTGCCTGCTCCACCAACCACCCCATCAATTCCTGTAAAGGTCCCGAAGCCTGGGGCTTGCGCGGGTGCACCAGGTGATAGCTCAGGCCGGTCTTGACCTTCAGCTCGAACGGCATCACCAGCCGGCCGGCGCGCAGGTCGTCGCCGATCAACGACCAGTCGCCAATCGCCACGCCGGTGCCCTGGGAGGCCATGGACATTGCCAGGTCCAGGGTTTCGAAATGCTGGCCCTTGCTGACATTGCTCAAATGCACGTCGGCCGCCGCCAGCCAGGCGTTCCAGTCGCGCTGGTCGAGGGCTGGGTGCAATAGCAGGTGGTGTTGCAGGTCGGCGGGTTCATGCAACGGCACCAGGCCCTCCAGGACCGGGCGCGAGCACACGGGCGTCAGTTGCTCATCGAACAGGTGCAGGCACGCCAGCGAGGTGTCCGGTGGCGGGCCATAGACCACCGCGGCGTCGAAGGCTTCGCGCTGGAAGTCCACGCCGTGCCTGACCGTGGTGGTCAGTTCCACCGGCACGTCCGGCCGTTCCTTTTGCCACTGCAGCAGGCGCGGCAGCAACCAGCGCATCACGCAGGTCGGGGCCTTGAGTCGCAGGGTCTGGCGCTTCTCGCCGATCTGCTCGACCGCTTCGTCGATCAGGCTGAACACCTGCTGCACCCGTGGCAGCCAGGCCTGGCCCTCGGCGGTCAGGCTCAGGCCGCGGGCCTGGCGCCGGAACAGCGCATAACCCAAATGATCTTCCAGCCCGGCGATCTGCCGGCTCACCGCGCCTTGGGTGATGTGCAGTTGTTCGGCGGCCCGGGTGAAGTTGCAGCATTGGGCCGTGATCAGAAACGTGTGCAGCGCTGGCAGCGGGGGGAGTCGTTTCATTTCGATCCAAGCCATGACGTGAGGACATGGCTAGTATGACTTTTTATCCATTGTTGGCGCCATGCCCGGCCCGTTCCAATAACCCCATTCCCAAGACAGGAAAGGGGGCCGCCGCCTGCGCTGCGCGGCCCTTTATCCGACCAGAAAAAGGCAATGGCAATGGCGACGTGCGGCGAAGTATTGGTCAAGTTACTTGAAGGTTATGGCGTGGAGCACGTGTTCGGCATTCCCGGCGTGCACACCGTCGAGTTGTACCGCGGGCTGGCCGGTTCGAGCATCCGCCATGTGACGCCGCGGCATGAGCAAGGCGCAGGCTTCATGGCCGACGGTTACGCCCGGGTCAGCGCTAAACCCGGCGTGTGTTTCATCATCACCGGCCCGGGCATGACCAATATCACCACCGCCATGGGCCAGGCCTACGCCGATTCGATCCCGATGCTGGTGATCTCCAGCGTGCAGTCGCGCAGCCAGTTGGGCGGTGGACGCGGTAAGTTGCATGAACTGCCGAATCAGTCTGCGTTGGTGGGCGGTGTCGCGGCGTTTTCCCACACGTTGATGTCCGCCGCCGAGTTGCCCAGCGTGCTGGCCCGAGCCTTTGCCGTTTTCCAGGCCGGGCGCCCGCGACCGGTGCACATTGAAATCCCGCTGGACGTGCTGGTCGAAGACGCCGATGCCCTGCTGGCCAGCGTGCCAGTGAATATCAGCCGCGCCGGTGCCGCGCCCCATGGGGTAGAACACATGGCTGGCCTGCTGGCGACGGCTCGACGGCCTTTGATCCTGGCCGGTGGCGGGGCCATCGACGCCGCGGCCGAATTGACCGAGTTAGCCGAACGCCTCGGCGCACCCGTGGCGTTGACCATCAATGCCAAAGGCCTGTTGCCGACGCGCCATCCGTTGTTGATTGGCTCCACCCAGAGTCTGGTGGCCACCCGTGCCTTGGTGGCCGAAGCGGACGTGGTGCTGGCCATCGGCACCGAATTGGCCGAGACCGACTACGACACGACCTTCGCCGGCGGCTTCGAGATTCCCGGTGCGCTGCTGCGTATCGACATCGACCCGGACCAGACCGTGCGCAACTACCCGCCGCACCTGGCCTTGGTGGCCGACGCCCGCGTCGCGGCCCGGGCCTTGCTCGACGAATTGGACCGGCAACCCTTGGCCGAACGCCTGGCCGATTGGGGACCGGCCCGTGCCGCCCGGTTGCGCGCGGAGCTTCAAGGCAATTGGGACGTCGCGACCCGGGCGCAGATGGTGTTTCTCGACACGGTCTTGCAGACGCTACCGCAAGCGGTGTTCGTCGGTGATTCCACGCAACCGGTGTACACCGGCAACCTGACCTTCAACCTGGAACAGCCGCGCCGCTGGTTCAATTCCTCCACCGGCTACGGCACCCTCGGCTACGCATTGCCGGCGGCCATCGGTGCCTGGCTCGGCGGCAAGGACCTGGGCCACGGCCGCCCGGCGGTGGTGTGCCTTATCGGCGACGGCGGGTTGCAGTTCACCTTGCCGGAGCTGGCCAGCGCCGTGGAAGCGCGCACGCCCGTGATCGTGATGCTGTGGAATAACCAGGGTTACGAGGAGATCAAGAAATACATGGTCAACCGCGCCATTGAGCCGGTGGGGGTGGACATCTACACCCCGAATTTCATCGGTGTTGCCAAGGCGTTGGGCTGTTTTGCCGAGGCCATCGATGATGTGCCGTCGCTGAGGGCCGCGTTGCTGGCGGCGCGTGAGCGGCAGGGGCCTACGTTGATTGAGATCGATCAGGCGCGCTGGAAACCGACGAGTTGAGTCGCAACGACTGGCCTCTTCGCGAGCAGGCTCGCTCCCACATTGGAACTGCGGTGAACAAACAATTTGTGTTCACTGAAGATCCCCCTGTGGGAGCGAGCCTGCTCGCGAAGGGGCCTGCTCAGCCAATATAAATCCTAGGATCAAACAGTCATCCGCAACCGCGCCAGATCCCTTAGCGGCGGCGCGCCGAACAACCGGCTGTACTCGCGGCTGAACTGCGAAGGACTTTCGTAACCCACCCGATACCCCGCCGCCGAAGCTTCCAGCCCTTCGGCCAGCATCAGTCGGCGGGCTTCCTGCAAGCGCAGTTGCTTCTGGTATTGCAGCGGGCTCATGGCGGTCATGGCCTTGAAGCGGTGATGCAAGGTCGAGACGCTGAGGTTCACTTCCCGGGCCAGGTCATCGATGCGCAACGGCTGTTCGAAATGGCCGTTGAGCCATTTGATCGCCTGGCTGATGCGGTGGCTCTGACTGTTGGCGATAGCGATTTCATACAACCGATAGCCCTGCGGGCTGCGCAACAGGCGATAGAGGATTTCCCGGCGCACCAGGGGCGCGAGCATGGCGATGTCTTTCGGCGTGTCGAGCAGCCGTGCCAGGCGCAGGACGGCGTCGAGCATCGGCGTGTCCAGCCGTTCGACATACAGCCCACGCCCGGCGGGGCGGGTCGGTACGCCCAAGGGGCCGGCGTCGGCGATCAACGCGGTGATTTCCGTCGGGTCGATGTCCAGGCGCAAGGCCAGGACCGGCAGTCCGGCGGAAACGTCGGTGATGCATCCACTGAGTGGCATCGAGACCGAGACCACCAGGTAATGCAGCGGGTCGTACTGGAACGACTCGTCCGCCAGGCACACCTGTTTGCTGCCCTGGGCCATGATGCACAGCGCCGGTTGCGCCAGCACCGGGGCGAATCGATGAGGCTGGCTGTGTCGCGACAGGTGCAGCGAGCCGATGGCCGTGGCGTAGCTGCCGTCTTCGCCGGTGTTGCGGTCAATGATCGACGCCAGTTCGGCGCGCTGTTGTTCCAGGTACGTGTCCAGCGGGACGTGGGCGTGATCGAGTGGCGACATGCCGGAATCCTCAGGCAATAGGGAGCAATGGACAAAGCTTATGTTTGTGCAAGGCGCAGCGGTAGCCACATCCTGTTGAAAGCTTGCCTGATCCTGCACGGCGCAATGGGCCATGACGGTGCAACGCTGCCGAAACTTGCTTGAAACCTTTTGTTTCAACTTCCCGGCTTGTAACCGGATCGTTGGCGAAATTCGAGCGGCCGATGCGCAGGATTGTGCAATGGGTCGGCAGGAATCGACTAACGAAGCTGGCGGCGCGGCGCTTAACCTTTGATCCTGTCGCAGCCTGTCCCCGGCTGCACAACGGATTACCTGGGAGGGTTGAACATGACTACACACATCCCCGTCAGCCACATGGCTTTTGTCCGGGCCCGTGCAGGTTGCTCCAAGCAGTTGGGTGCGCGCCTGAGCACGCTGATCGCGCCCTCGCGCCAGGCGCCCGGTTGCATGCACTTTGCCTTGCAGCAATCGCAATGCGACGCTGATTTGTGGCTGGTGTCCGGGCTCTGGGTCAATCAGCCGTCCATGGACGCTTACTTCAATTCGCCGGCCATGGCGATTTTCGCCGAGCTGGTGCACGACCTGGTGGTGAGCAGCCTGGATTTTCATACCTTCAGGGAAGTCTCCGCCGCCCAGGCGACCGAAGGATGCCGGGCACAGGTACACAAACTGGCCGGTTGAAGGTTTAATGGCGGTCATTTTAAAACCGCCAGGATGCGCAATATGGCACGTAAAGCCTTTGAAACCTTTGAAGCTGTTTCTGCTGTTGTTCCCAAGGAAGGCGGTGGTTACCACGCCGCCATTGCCACCAAGGCCATCGGCGGCTCAGGTGCGCCGCGTTTCAACAAGGTGCTCGAAGAGCAGACCTTCGACACTGCTGTCAAAGCCGATGAAGCGGCAGCTCTGCAGCTGACCCATCTCAAGGGTGTTGACGACGAGGGCGGGTTGGTCTGGAACCCACGGGATTAATACTGTGGGAGCAAGGCTTGCCCGCGATGCAGGCAACGCGGTCTGTCTTGGGAACCGTGGTGTCTGCATCGCGGGCAAGCCTTGCTCCCACAGATAAGTGCTTTGCCACAAGGTGCAGTGTGCAACCTTCTATCGTGGGCGATGCATCTTGAACAACGCCTCAGGCCCCAATTGGAAATAATCCGCCGGCCCGCCACCGCGCAAGATCGGCTCGGCGGCGGCGGTGTCGTACACCCCATCCTTCAACAACCACTTGGCGATGTGCACGGCGACCACTTCGCCGAGAATCAGCCAGCTCGGCACCAGCCCCTTGTCCGCACGCTGCAGTTGAATGATCTGCGTGACCTTACATTCGAAGGACACCGGGCTTTCGGCGACGCGCGGTACTTGGATCACCCGTGACGGGGCCGCTGTCAAACCCGCCAGTTCGAACTCATTGACCTCCGGCGCGACCATCGCGCAGCTCTGGTTCATCTGCTCGGCCAGTGGGCGGGTGGCCAGGTTCCAGGCGAATTCACCGGTCTGTTCGATGTTGTTCAAGCTGTCTTTGCGGCCGACGCTGGAGAAACCGATGATCGGCGGAATGTAGTTGAAGGCGTTGAAGAAACTGTAGGGCGCCAGGTTCAGGTGGCCTTCGGCATCCTGGGACGAAATCCAGCCGATGGGCCGTGGGCCGACGATGGCGTTGAAGGGGTCGTGGGGCAGGCCGTGGCCATTGGCGGGTTCGTAGAAGTGGATGTCATCGGGCATCGGGCCGGGTCCTGAATGGGTTGAAAACGAAGGGATAGTGCAAGGGTTGGTGAGTTATTTCCAGCCGAGCAAGCAAAACCTGAGCGCCCGATACCTTTGTGGGAGCGAGCCTGCTCGCGATAGCTGTCTATGACGCGCAACCGTTGCCGCGTCGGATGATGTCATCGCGAGCAGGCTCGCTCCCACATTTGTTCTTCAGTGTTTTTCACTTTGTGCTCGACTTGAGGCTGCCCGTTTTCCTGTGATCCAAAAACAACTAAGCCCGGCCGAGGCCGGGCTGTGAGGGTGTGGTGATCGGATTAGCTGATGGCAGCAGTGTTGGTGCGGTCGAAGCCATCTTCAGCGATGGCGCCGTTGGTACGGTCGAAACCGTCGG
>NZ_JAGDEZ010000012.1:0-157652 GCF_017498305.1 Pseudomonas sp. OA65 | reverse complement strand
CGGCGATGGCGCCGTTGGTACGGTCGAAACCGTCGGCGGCGATGGCGCCGTTGGTACGGTCGAAACCGTCGGCGGCGATGGCGCCGTTGGTACGGTCGAAACCGTCGGCGGCGATGGCGCCGTTGGTACGGTCGAAACCGTCGGCGGCGATGGCGCCGTTGGTGCGGTCGAAACCGTCGGCGGCGATGGCGCCGTTGGTACGGTCGAAACCGTCGGCGGCGATGGCGCCGTTGGTACGGTCGAAACCGTCGGCGGCGAGGGTAGAAGCGCCAGTACGGTCATAACCATCAGCGGCGATGGCCGAGCTGGTGCGGTCGAAGCCGTCGGCAGCAAAAGTGTTGGCGGCCAGTACGGACAGGGTCAGGGCGATGATCAGTTTGGTTTTCATGGTCGTGCTCCAGAATGTTTGGCGTTAGGCGCCTTGGGTGTGGAGTTCATATTACGCTCGTTAATTTGATTAAAAAGCGCAAATAAATGCTTAAAGCTATCGATTAAATCGATCTGTTTCGGATTGTCACAGAACGGTCAATGAGGCCCCATTGCCGGCGTATCGATTGGCGTTCTGTTGAGTCTGAGAATGGAGGTCAGGCATTAACCAGAGATTAATGTCGGATAAATCTTTGGACAGGCAGAACGAAAAAAGGGGCGAACCTGTAGGTTCGCCCCTTTTGTGCGTACGACTTGGAGGTCAGTCGGTCACGATCCGTGAATGCTTGCGGGTGTCTTTCATGGTGATGTACACCAGCAGCGACACGGCGATGCAGGCCGTCACGTACCAGTAGTAGCCGGTCTCCATACCGATGCTCTTGAACCACAGCGCGATGTATTCAGCGGTGCCGCCGAAAATCGACACGGTCAGCGCGTAGGGCAGGCCGACGCCCAGGGCGCGGATTTCGGTGGGAAACAACTCGGCTTTCACCACGGCGTTGATCGAGGTGTAGCCGCTGACGATGATCAGTGCCGCCATGATCAGGAAAAACGCGCCCCACCAGGTCTGGATGGTGTGCAGGGTGGTGAGGATCGGCACGGTGAACAGGGTGCCGAGGATGCCGAAGGCGATCAGGATCGGCCGGCGACCGATCTTGTCCGACAGCCCGCCGATCACCGGTTGCAGGCACATGAACAGGAACAGCGTGGCGGCGGAAATGGTGGTGGAGTCGGAGATGCTCATGCCGACGGTGTTCACCAGGTATTTCTGCATATAGGTGGTGTAGGTATAGAACGCCAGCGTGCCACCCATGGTCAGGCCGACCACGGTCATCAGCTCTTTTGGATGGCGCATCAAGGTGCGCATGGCGCTTTCCTTGGCTTTTTCTTTCTTGGTGAACGACTCGGTTTCTTCCATGCCGCGACGCAGGTACAGCGCCACCACCGCACACAGCGCGCCGATGGCGAACGGGATGCGCCAGCCCCAGGCATACAGCTGTTCAGTGGTGAGGAACTGTTGCAGCACGATCAGCACGCCGAGGGCGATGAGCTGGCCGGAAATCAGGGTCACGTACTGGAAGCTGGAGAAGAAGCCGCGGCGTTCCTTGGTCGCCATCTCGCTGAGGTAGGTCGCCGAGGTGCCGTACTCGCCACCCACCGACAGGCCTTGGAGCAAGCGGGCAAACACCAGCAGGATCGGTGCGCCGACGCCGATGGTTTCGTAGCTCGGACTCAAGGCGATGATCAGCGAGCCGAAGCACATCAGGTACACCGAGGCCATCAACGCACGTTTGCGACCGGCACGGTCGGCGTACAGGCCCATCAGCCAGCCGCCGATCGGGCGCATCAGGAAGCCCACGGCGAAGATCGCGGCGGTGTTGAGCAGTTGGGCGGTGGTGTCGCCCTTGGGGAAGAAGACTTTGGCGAAGTACAACGAGAATGCGGCGTAGACGTACCAGTCATACCACTCGACCATGTTGCCGACCGAGCCGCTGAAGATCGATTTGATCCGGCTGGCGGTGGTTCTTTCACGGGCGGGCACGGCAGCCGACCCAATGGGCAGGGCGTTGGAGTTGTCCATTGAAGGATCCTTCGTTTAATTGTTTTTGTGGAGCGCGTGGGAACGCAGCCTGACAGGGCTATAGCAGGAGCTGTGCCAGGTGGGAGAGGGCCGGTTTAGAGGGGGTCGTGGCGTTGCGTAAGCGGAAATCCGCTTATTGTGGCGGCGGGTGTGGGCGGGAATCCGCTTATGCGGGGAGAGGTTTGTCGTCTGTACCGGCCTCATCGCGAGCAGGCTCGCTCCCACATTACTGTCCGGTGTGCAAAGGTCCCTGTGGGAGCGGGCTTGCTCGCGAAAGCGGTGTATCAGCCCGCTCGATATCGACTGACCTGACGCCTTCGCGAGCAAGCCCGCTCCCACATTTTGCCCGGTGTACATATGATCCTTGTGGGAGCGAGCCTGCTCGCGAAAGCGGTGTGTCAGCCCGCTCGATATCGACTGACCTGACGCCTTCGCGAGCAAGCCCGCTCCCACATTTTGCCCGGTGTACACAGGCTCCTGTGGGAGTTGCCCGGTGTACACAGGCCCCTGTGGGAGCCGAGCTTGCTCGCGATGAGGCCGGTTCAGACACAGCGAATTCAGCGGGCCCTACAAAAACATCTCCCGACTCAACCCATGCCGCTGCATCTTTTCATTGAAGGTGCGGCGTGGCAGTTGCAGTTCCTCAAGCACTGCTTTCACATCGCCTTTGTGCCGAGTCAGGGCGGCGCGCAGGCATTGGGCTTCGAAGGCTTCCTGCTGGGCCGCCAGGGACTGGCCCGGTTCCGTTTCCAGGGCGGGCAGTTGATCGAGCCCCAACACCTGGCGCTCGGCGACGTTGGCCAATTCCCGCACATTGCCCGGCCAGTCGTGGCTGAGCAGATGGCTCAACTGGGGCCCGCTCAAGGGCGCGGCGGGACGGCCCAGGCGTTCAGCGGCGTGGTGGGTGAAATGCTCGAACAGCAGGGGAATGTCTTCGCGCCGTTCGCGTAGCGGTGGCAGGCGCAGTTCGGCGATGTTCAGGCGATAGGCGAGGTCTTCGCGAAAGCGCCCGGCCCGGGCTTCGTCCAGCAAGTCGGGTTTGGTGGCGGCGATGATGCGCAGGTCCACCCGGATGCTCTGGTTGGAGCCCAGGCGTTCGAGTTTCTTTTCCTGTAGGACGCGCAGCAGCTTGGCCTGCTGGGCCAGGGGCATGCTTTCGATCTCGTCGAGAAACAGCGTGCCGCCATCGGCGTATTCGAGTTTGCCGATGCGCTTGCCCTGGGCCCCGGTGAAGGCGCCGCTTTCATGGCCGAACAGTTCGGCCTCGAACAGCGGTTCGGGAATCGCCGCGCAGTTCAAGGCTACAAAAGGTTTGCTTGCCCTTGGGCCGAAGTCGTGCAGGCAACGGGCGACCAATTCTTTGCCACTGCCGGTTTCACCACGAATCAACACGTTGACCGGCAATGTTGCCAGGTCCAGCACCTGGCGTCGCAGGTTTTGCAGCGAGCGGGACACGCCAAGCAAGGTGGCGTCGAGCTTGGTCCTGGCATCGGCCTGCTCGTGCAACCGACGGTTTTCCAGCACCAGGAAACGCTTGTCCAGGGCCCTGCGCAAACTGCCAAGCAAGGCTTCGGGGCTGAAGGGTTTTTCCAGGAAGTCGTAGGCACCGTCGCGCATGGCCTCCACGGCCATGGGCACGTCGCCGTGGCCGGTCAACAGAATCACCGGCAGGTCCGGATCCCGGCGGCGCACTTCGGCCAGCAGATCCAGGCCACTGAGGCCGGGCATGCGCACATCGCTGAGGATCACCCCGGGGAAATGCTCCGGCAGCCGGGCCAGGCATTCGTCGGCGCGACTGAACAGCTGCACTTGGAACCCCGACAGGCTCAACCACTGCTCGACGGCACTGCGGATACTGCCTTCATCATCCACGACCATGACTGAATCAAGCATGCAGTTGAGCCTCCTGATCGATGGGCAAGGTCACGCAGAATACCGCGCCGTGCTCATGGTTGTCCGCCGTCAACCGGCCACCGGACTCATGGATGATTGCGAACGAAACCGCCAGCCCCAGGCCCAGGCCGTCGCCCACGGCCTTGGTGGTGAAAAACGGATCGAACACTTGGGCCAGGTGTTCCTCGGCGATGCCGGTGCCGCTGTCGCTGACGGTGAGGCGCCACAATTGCTCATCGGCCTCCAGGCGCACTTCCAAGCGTTTGAGAGGTTGCTCGGCCATGGCGTCGAGGGCGTTGCGCAGCAGGTTGATCAACACCTGTTCGAGGCGGATCGCATCGCCGCGCACCCACGCCGGGCGAGTCAGGTGCAGCACGCTGCTGACTTGCTCGTCACGCAGGCGCGTGTCCAGCAGTTGCAGGGCCTGGTCCACCACCGCCGCCAGGTCCAGGCGCTCGCGCAGGCCGCTGGGGCTTTTGCGCGCGAATGTCTTCAAGTGGCCGGTAAGGGCGGCCATGCGGGTCAGCATGTCGTCCACCGGCTTGAGGGCTTTGTAGGCGTCATCGACCCGCCCGTGATCCAGCAGCAGGCGCAAGGTTGCCAATTGCATGCGCTGGGCGGTCAACGGCTGGTTGATTTCATGGGCCAGGGCCGCCGACATCTGCCCCAACGCCGCCAGCTTGGCCGATTGCACCAGCCCGTCCTGGGCCGTGCGCAGATCCCGGGTGCGCTCCTCCACCAGCCGTTCCAGCTCTTCGCGGCTGCGCTGGCGCAACCTTGCCAGGCGCCAGCGTTGGTTGAGAAACAGCAACAGGAACACCAGCGCCAACCACAAACCGGCGGCGGCAAGCCCGGCGTTGCGCAAGTCCTCGAAGGTGATTTGCGGGCGACGCAGCAAGTGCAGGGTCCAGCCCTCGGCAGTCAACGGCAAGGATTCCCACAGGTAATCCGCCGAGCCATCGGGGGCTTCGACCCGGGCCAGATGGCTGTTGTCATCGAAGCGGCGCACCGGCTCATGGGCCAGGGCTTGCAGTGGTTGTTTGTCGTATTGGCGGGTGGCCTTGAGTTCGGCGCGGTCATTGTCGGTCAGTGGCTGCAAGTGGCGATAACGCCAGCCCGGGCGATTGGCGATAAAGATGATGCCCCGGGCATCGCTGACCAGCAGGGTGTCGCTGCCCTGGCGCCATTCGCGCTCCAGTTCCGGAAACTCCAGTTTCACCACCATCGCACCAAGGAACGCGCCGTCGTCGCCGGTCACGGCGCTGGAGAGGAAGTACCCGGGGATGCCGCTGGTCACGCCCACCGCATAGAACCGCCCGGTGCCCTGGGTGCGGGTCTGGATGAAGTAGGGGCGGAAACCATAGTTGTGCCCGACGTAGCTGCTGGGCAGGCGCCAGTTGCTGGCCGCGACGGCCAGGCCGCTGTGGTCGAGCAGTTCCAACGTGGATGACTGAGCGGCGCCATTGATCTGTTCGAGCTTGCGATTCAGCGCATCCTGCTGGGCTGGACTGACCGGCCCTTTGAGGGCCGAGCGCAACTCCGGGTCCAGCGCCAGCACGGCGGGCAGGGCGCGGTAGCGTTCGATCAGGGTGTGCAACGAATTGGCATACAGCGCCAACTGCTGGCTGGCACGGCTGGCGTCTTCTTCCAGGGCCTCGCGCTCGGCGTGGCGCACGGCGAGGGTGGCGGCAACCGCCGCGCCGGTGAGGATCAGCAAGGTGTACAACGACAGGCGCAAGGTACGGGTGGTCGGCAGCATGCTGGCGTAAACCAGTGGAAAGTCGGGCGGGCACGATAGCATGGCGGTTGCTTCGAGCGATCAGGTAGTTAGCCTCCAACAGGGATTGGTCGTGGATTGGGATGTTGTGTCACCTGAGATCCAGTGTGGGAGCGAGCCTGCTCGCGAAGACGCTAGCACATCCAACTTGATGTCGACTGACACACCGCTTTCGCGAGCAGGCTAGCTCCCACAATGACCGCAGTGATCCCCAAACTTATGAACACCCAAGATCACCTGTGGGAGCGGGCTTGCTCGCGAAGAGGCCGGCCCATCCAACATCACCGCAAACTGACACACCGCTTTCGCGAGCAAGCCCGCTCCCACAGGGGGGGGGCTGTGGCATCACTGCACAAAAAAGGCCGGTGGACTTGTCGCCCCCACCGGCCTTCTTCACTGCGCCAAAATGCCTGTTACTGCACTTCGACCGCCAGGCTGTCGCTGATCTTTTTCTGCCAGATGGCAGGACCAGTGATATGCACCGACTCGCCCTTGCTGTCCACGGCGACCGTCACTGGCATGTCCTTGACCTCGAACTCGTAGATCGCTTCCATGCCCAGTTCGGCGAACGCCAGGACTTTGGATTTCTTGATCGCCTGGGCCACCAGGTAAGCGGCACCGCCGACGGCCATCAGGTAGACGGCTTTGTTGTCCTTGATCGCTTCGATGGCGGTCGGGCCGCGCTCGGATTTGCCGATCATGCCCAACAGGCCGGTCTGCTCAAGGATCTGGCGGGTGAACTTGTCCATCCGCGTGGCGGTGGTCGGACCGGCCGGGCCGACCACTTCGTCGCCGACCGGATCGACCGGGCCGACGTAGTAGATGAAGCGGCCCTTGAGGTCCACCGGCAAGGTTTCACCCTTGTTCAGCATCTCGACCATGCGCTTGTGCGCGGCGTCGCGACCGGTGAGCATCTTGCCGTTGAGCAGCACGGTTTCACCCGGCTTCCAGCTCTGCACGTCTTCCGGGGTCAAGGTGTCGAGGTTGACGCGACGGGCCGACGGACCGGCTTCCCAGACGATTTCCGGGTAGGCGTCCAGCGGTGGTGCTTCCAGCGACGCCGGGCCGGTGCCGTCGAGCACGAAGTGGGCGTGACGGGTGGCGGCGCAGTTGGGGATCATGCACACCGGCAGGGAGGCGGCGTGGGTCGGGTAGTCCATGATCTTCACGTCGAGCACGGTGGTCAGGCCACCCAGGCCCTGGGCGCCGATGCCCAGTTGGTTGACCTTCTCGAACAGCTCCAGGCGCATCTCTTCGATACGGTTTTGCGGACCGCGGGCCTTGAGCTCGTGGATGTCGATGGATTCCATCAAGACTTCCTTGGCCATCACCGCGGCTTTCTCGGCAGTGCCGCCGATGCCGATGCCGAGCATGCCCGGTGGGCACCAGCCGGCGCCCATGGTCGGAACGGTCTTGAGCACCCAGTCGACGATGGAGTCGGACGGGTTGAGCATGGCCATCTTCGACTTGTTCTCGGAACCGCCGCCCTTGGCTGCCACGTCCACTTCCACGGTGTTGCCCGGGACGATGGAGTAGTGGATGACCGCCGGGGTGTTGTCCTTGGTGTTTTTACGTGCGCCTGCCGGGTCGGCGAGGATGGAGGCACGCAGGACGTTTTCCGGCAAGTTGTAGGCGCGACGCACGCCCTCGTTGATCATGTCGTCCAGGCCCATGGTCGCGCCATCCCAACGCACGTCCATGCCTACCCGCACGAACACGGTCACGATGCCGGTGTCCTGGCAGATCGGCCGATGGCCGGTGGCGCACATGCGCGAGTTGATCAGGATCTGCGCCATGGAGTCACGGGCCGCCGGCGATTCTTCGCGCAGGTAGGCTTCGTGCATCGCCTGGATGAAATCCACGGGGTGGTAGTAGGAAATGAACTGCAGGGCATCGGCGACGCTCTGTATCAGGTCATCTTGCTTGATCACGGTCATGAGTCGCGCTCCTCTCTAAAGACGGGAACATTTTATGAGGCAGTTGCAAGCTTCAAGCTCCAAGCGGCAAGTTCAGAGCAGTACGCGTACTGCTTCAGCTTGTTGCTTGGAGCTTGAAGCTGACCCCAGGTCAAGGCACGCCGGGCATGCTGGCGCGACGCTAAAAAGGCGCGGCAGTATATCGCAGGCCAGCCCCCAGTGGGAGCAAGGCTTTGTGGGAGCAAGGCTTCTGTGGGAGCAAGGCTTGCCCGCGATGAAGACAACGCGGTCTCCCGGGGAATCGAGGCGCCTGCATCGCGAGCAAGCTTTGCTCCCACAGCCTTGCTCCCACAGCCTAATAGGGCGGTGCACGGGGTCAGTGTCAGGCCTCAAACAACTGCGTCAATTGGGCCATTGCTTTGACGCCATTTTTCTGCTCCAGAATTGAATGGTCATTTGTCCTACACGCCACTAAAGTGGCGTCTGGCCTGTAGCGTAGGACGCCTCCTGTCAGTTTCCTTTCCCATGGTGAGTCAACGATTGACCCATAACGCCATTCAACGTCTTTTGCTGAAACGCTTCGCTTTGGCGGCCGCGACGTACGCGCTGGCACTGGTTTTGTTGTGGCTGGCATTTTTCAGTGGGCATTACCTGGACTCGTTGCGCGGTGTCATCATCGGCAGCGTATTGGTCGTGCTGTGCCAGGCCGGGCTGTTCACCCTGTTTATCACCGACCGCAACCTGCGCTTTGCCGACCCCAGCCTCACCGAAGTCCAGGTGTTGATCGGCCTGGGCTGGCAGACCTGGATGATGGCGCACCTGGACCAGGCCCGGGGCGTGTTCCTGGTGTTTTATGTGCTGATTCTGCTGTTCGGGCTGTTCCACCTGTCACGCCGGGCCTTTGTGCGCTGCGCGTCGCTGGTGTTCATCAGTTTCACCGCGATTACCCTCTGGGACGGTTATTTTTTCAGGCTTCCCGATCCCACCTTGGCCGGGTTGCAGGTGGCCGTGCTGTTTCTCGTGCTGGTGTGGCTGGTGTTTTACGCCCGCTACGTCCAGACCTCACGCCAGCGCATGCGCCAGCGGCGGTTTGCCTTGCAGGCGCACCAGGACACCTTGCGCGGGATGATGCGCCAGCTCGAAGACCTGGTAGCCACCGATGAGCTGACCGGGCTGTTCAATCGCCGGCATTTCCTGCGTCTGGCCTCCCGTGAACTCAACACCCTCAGGCCCGGCGTCGCCCATGGCTTGGCCCTGATCGACCTCGACCATTTCAAGCGCATCAACGACCTGCACGGCCACGCCGCCGGCGACCAAGTGCTCCAGGCGTTCGCCGCGGTCGCCACGGCATGCCTGCGCGAAGGCGATGTATTGGCCCGTTACGGCGGCGAGGAATTCGTCATGCTGCTGCCCGCTTGCGACCCCCAGCGCCTGACGGCCTGTTGCGAGCGGCTGCGGCTGGCGTTCACCGAAGTCGAGCTGATCGGCCTGCAGGTCGGTGCCCTCAGCCTGTCGGCGGGCATGACGATGCTGGACATGGGCGATGACCTGGACAACGCGTTGCAGCGAGCCGACCAAGCCCTGTACCGTGCCAAGCGAGACGGCCGCAATCGGTGCGCCGCCGCTTGGGAGAATGTGGATGCCTGAACTGACAGTCGCCGGTCGGCACTGGACGGTGGCGGCGGGCAGTAACCTGCTGGACGCCTTGAACGGTGCCGGTGTAACGGTGCCCTACAGCTGCCGCGCCGGTAGCTGCCACGCGTGCCTGGTGCAGTGCGTAGGCGGTGATGTGCGTGACAGCCGTCCCGATGCCCTGAGCCCGACGCAGCGCGACCAAGGCTGGCGGCTGGCTTGCCAATGCCAGGTGGTCGAGGACGTGCAGATCCACACCTTCGACCCGCAACGCGACGGTCAGGCCGCTCAGGTGTCGGCGGTGGATTGGCTCGGCGGCGAGGTGCTGCGCTTGCGCGTCATTCCCGAGCGGGCGCTGCGGTATCGGGCCGGGCAGCATCTGGTGCTGTGGGCCGGCGACGTGGCGCGGCCGTATTCCCTGGCGAGCCTGCCCGAGGAAGACCGGTTCCTGGAGTTTCACCTCGATTGCCGCGAGCCCGGCCAATTCATTGATGCCGCTCGCCAGATGAAGGCCGGTGACCCGATCCGCCTGGGCGAGTTGCGCGGCGGTGCCCTGCATTACGACTCCGACTGGCACGACAGACCGTTGTGGCTGCTGGCTGCTGGTACTGGTCTGGCGCCGTTGTTTGGCTTGCTGCGCGAAGCGTTGCGCCAGCATCACCAAGGCGCGATTCGCCTTATTCACGTGGCCCATGATGCGGCCGGGCATTACTTGGCCAAACCCCTGGAGGCGCTGGCGGCCAAGCATCAAAACCTCTCGGTGGAGCTGCTGACCGCGGCCGAGGCGCCGTCCGCCTTGACGCAACTGCGGCTTGTTTCCCGGCAAACCCAAGCCTTACTCTGCGGCCATCCCGACCGGGTCGAGGCCTTTGCCAAGCGTTTGTACCTGGCCGGCTTGCCGCGTAATCAACTGCTGGCCGACGTCTTCCTGCCCCGTGGTTGAGCGCTGATTTCCAGACCGGGAACAGTTGCGCAAGGTGATTGAGGAAGAGGGCAGGCAGGTAGCCGCGTTGTCGGGGTTTATCAACAGGCATTGGGTTTTGCAGCGCCTGGACTGGCCCTATCGCGAGCAAGCTTTGCTCCCACAGTAGGTCTGTGGTGTTCACGAATAATGTGTTCAACACAAACCCCCTGTGGGAGCGGGCTTGCTCGCGAAAGCGGTGGGTCAGCTTGCATCCATTTTGAATGGGCCGACGCCTTCGCGAGCAAGCCCGCTCCCACAGGTGAGATGTGTACGCCGGCCGAACTGTGGGAGCAAAGCTTGCTCACGATGGGGCCAGTCCAAGTGCCACATTTTTTGCAGGCAAAAACCAAAAAGCCCCACCATTCACATGGCAGGGCTTTTGTTTTTCAGCGCTCGGTCACTCAGACCATCGGGTCGCCAACATGCAGGATCTTCATCCCGTTGGTGCCGCCGATGGTGTGGTAGCTGTCGCCCTTGGTCAGGATGACCCAGTCGCCGGTCTGCACCACGCCGCGCTTGACCAGTTCATCCACCGCCGCCTGGCTGACTTCGCCCGGTTGCAGGGCGGCCGGGTCGAACGGCACGGTGTAGACGCCACGGAACATCGACGCGCGGGCCTGGGTTTCGCGGTGCGGGGAGAACGCGTAGATCGGCACCGAGGAGCGGATGCGCGACATGATCAGCGGCGTGTAGCCACTTTCGGTCAAGGCGATGATCGCCTTCACGCCCGGGAAGTGGTTGGCGGTGTACATCGTCGCCAGGGCGATGCTTTCGTCGCAGCGCTCGAAGGTCTTGCCGATGCGGTGGCTGGAGGTCTTGCTGGTCGGGTGCTTTTCAGCGCCGATGCAGATGCGCGCCATGGCCTGCACCGCTTCGAGCGGGTAGAGGCCGGCGGCGCTTTCGGCCGACAGCATCACAGCGTCGGTGTAGTCGAGGACGGCGTTGGCTACGTCGGACACTTCGGCGCGGGTCGGCATCGGGTTCTGGATCATCGACTCCATCATCTGGGTCGCAACGATCACCGCTTTGTTGTGGCGGCGTGCGTGCAGGATGATCTTCTTCTGGATGCCCACCAGCTCGGCATCGCCGATTTCCACACCGAGGTCACCACGGGCCACCATCACGGCGTCGGACGCCTTGATCAGGCCATCGAGGGTTTCGTCGTCGGCCACGGCTTCGGCGCGTTCGATCTTGGCCACCAGCCAGGCGGTGCCGCCGGCTTCGTCGCGCAGTTGACGGGCGTATTCCATGTCCGCCGCGTCACGGGGGAAGGAAACGGCCAGGTAGTCGACTTCCATTTCCGCGGCCAGCTTGATGTCGGCCTTGTCTTTTTCGGTCAGGGCTGGGGCCGTCAGGCCACCGCCGCGACGGTTGATGCCTTTGTGGTCCGACAGCGGGCCGCCGATGGTCACGACGCAGTTCAGTTCGGTGGCGGTGGCGGTCTCGACGCGCATCACCACGCGACCGTCGTCAAGCAGCAGCTCGTCGCCGACGCCGCAATCCTTGACCAGGTCGGGGTAGTCGATGCCGACCACTTGCTGGTTGCCTTCAGTCAGCGGATGGCTGGTGGAGAAGGTGAAGGTGTCACCGATCTTCAGCTCGATGCGCTTGTTGGCGAATTTGGCGATACGGATCTTCGGGCCTTGCAGGTCGCCCAGCAGGGCAACGAAGCGGCCGTGCTTGGCAGCGAGGTCGCGCACCAGCTTGGCACGAGCCTTATGCTCGTCGGGGGTGCCGTGGGAGAAATTCAGACGGGCAACGTCCAGGCCAGCGAGAATCAGCTGTTCGAGAACTTCCGGCGAATTACTGGCCGGGCCAAGGGTAGCGACGATTTTGGTGCGACGGACGGACATGCAAGACTCCTCAAGTTCAAGCGCCAGCGAAGGCTACTATGCTCTTTGGGTGTAGTCATTGTTCATATGCACTACTTTTTCGTTTGTTTTTCGAAATGAACATTCCTGAAAATTTTTGCGCCTTGACGAGCCGCGGTGGAATGACCTGTGGGAGCACAGCCTGAGCTGGTGTGTTGGATGATCTGTGGGAGCATAGCTTGCTCGCGATGGCGATCTTGTATGCGCCATCGCGGGCAAGCCTTGCTCCCACAGACCTTCACTCACATTCCCCTGCTCCCATAACTGATCATCCTCCTTGCCAGAAGGACAAAACCCGGCGCAATTTTTGGGCTGAAGATTTCCTGGCCCAGGTCGATACAGAGCTCAAGACAGGAGAACCTCCCATGCGATTCGTGCTTTTTGTTGCCCTGGCCCTGAGCGTCACGGGCTGCACCCGTTGGTCGATGAACCACCACATGAACCTGGCCTACAAGGCCTATGACCGTGGCAATTGCGAGCAGGTCATGCTCGAACTGTCCAAGGTCGACCGCGCCAGCCGTGCCCGCCGCTACATGCAGCCGGAAGTCTCGATGCTGCGCGGCCAATGCCTGGAGCGGCAGAAGTTGTTTATCGATGCGGCGCAGACCTACCAGTTCATCATCACCCAGTACCCTAACAGCGAATACGCGTTCCGCGCCCGCGCCCGGCTCGAAACCCTGCAGAGCCTGGGCCACTACCCGACCCGCAGCGCCTCGGCGATCCGCCCTGCTTCTTGACC
Source organism: Pseudomonas sp. OA65 (assembly GCF_017498305.1). Taxonomy (NCBI): domain Bacteria; kingdom Pseudomonadati; phylum Pseudomonadota; class Gammaproteobacteria; order Pseudomonadales; family Pseudomonadaceae; genus Pseudomonas; species Pseudomonas sp. OA65. Next base: position 144,852 of record NZ_JAGDEZ010000012.1, on the reverse strand, counting down.
CTCCCTCCCGTGGCCAGGGGTAATCCTGGCCATCCGTCCTCTGCCCGTCTTGTTTATGAAAATTAATACATGGGACTGGCTGTCATCTTAGCTTGGGCTATATTTGTACAAGTCGTAGTTAGAGCTAGATCTCTATTGTCTAGAAACACCTGAGACCGGCAGAGGTAGGCCCAAGACGATTGAAAGCGTCTGGCACCGGGATTGGGGAGAGCGGGCTCGCTTGGGTTCGTTCCGAAGTGATCGGTAGGCCCGGTATGTGGCCGCTAAGAAAGCGATACAAAACATGTACAAGGAACGCCGAATCGAACGGCATGAGTTGCCGTATTTCCTCAAAGTATTCAACGGTATCAACGACAGGCCCATCGGTTTTTTGGGCAACGTTTCTGAAAATGGGCTGATGCTGATCAGCCAGCTGCCGTTGATGGTCGGTGCGGATTTCGAGCTGCACCTGAAAATCCCCGCTGACGAAGGGCCGCAGCAAAACATCAAGTTGAAAGCCAGGTGCCTGTGGTGCCACGAAGACGTGACCCCGCAGCATTTTGACGCCGGTTTCAGCCTGTTGTGGGCGCCACCGGACTACGGGGAGCTGGTGAGTGCGTTGCGGCAGTATTTCTGTTTTTATCCGTTGCCGGCGTCGGCTTGATGCCGCTTGGGTCCTAGCCGCAAGGCCTGGTTCCTGCGGGTGTACCTCACTTAATTGTGGGAGCGGGCTTGCTCGCGAAAGCGGTGGATCAGCTTGCAGCAATGCTGAATGTGCCGCCGCCTTCGCGAGCAAGCCCGCTCCCACAGGACCTTCATCCGCCTGCGTCTACAGGCATTCGGCCCTCAGCGCTGAACCCTCGCCTCGTTATCCAGCATCTTCTCCAGCAACAACACCCCCATCTCGCCCATCTGGTGAATCGCCAAGGCCAGGTTGCGCGGAGCGCCTTCGAGGTCTTCCGATAGATCCAGGATCAACGTGCTCACCGAGCAGAAGGTTTCGTAGGTGTGCGCGAGCATGCCTTCGGGGTCGGCGTCGGGGGCGACGATGAAGTAGTCCGGTTGTTTGTAAGGCTTTTTATCGGGTTGGCCGTGGTTGGGCCTGAGGTAGTAGTCGAGGGCTCTTTGGGCGGCTTCGTCGAGTTTTTCGGGGTCGGGGGATTCGTGGGGTGGATTTGGCGTCGGCTTGATCATATTCACTTTTCCATTATGAGGCAGCCACCCGGTTCGCGACTAAACGAAGGGTGGCGGCTGGACGCAGGTTAGTCGACCGGTGGAAAAGTGAAGACCGGCGCGCCCGAGGGCGCCCTGCGCACAGCCACCATCAAGTACGGGGATAGGGAACCCGACTGGATGAAACTTGTGCACATCACTTTTACCACCGGGCGACTAAACCCGATCGCTGGATATCAGCGACGCGAATCAAGTTACGGGGCAAGGCCAAGGTGCACAAGCCGGCGGATTCTGGCGGATCTGTAGTCCGTTGCGCAAGGCGCTGTAGTTAATCGGACTTTTGCTGTCTCGCTGTAGGACCAATGTGACCGGGCTGGCGCTTTAGTGCGAAGCGCTCCCTAAAAAAGGGGCTGCTACGCAGCCCAGCGGGAGCAAGCTCCCTCGCCACGGGTTCATCGTTTTTCTTAAGGGATCAGCTTCAGGCGGTCCCGGCCTTTTTCCAGGCCAGGTATTGGGTCACCAGGGCCGCGCCCAATTCGCTGGGGCGCGAATCCAGGGTTGGCACGCCATGGGCGGCGAGCTGTTTGTGCAGTTCGGCCCGCGCATTCAAATAATCCACTGTCCCACAGTAGGCCAAGGCCTCGGGCAAGGTTTGCACCGGTGTCTGGCGCAACCGGTCGAGGGCTTCCTCCCGCAGGCTGGCCACCAGTACCCGATGCTGTTGCCCCAGCCGTTTCACGGCGGCGAGCAGTAGCGCATCGTCTTCATCCCGCAGGTTGGTCACCAGCACCACCAGGGCTCGGCGTTTTTGTCGGGCCAACAGTTCGGTGACGGCCGCCTGGTAGTCGGCGGGGCGTTGGCTGCTATCCAGGTCGTATACGGTGTTGAGCAGGACGTTGAGCTGGCCGGTGCCTTTGACCGGTGCGAGGTAGCGGCTTTGCTCGCTGGCGAAGGTGCTCAGGCCCACGGCGTCGCCCTGGCGCAGGGCGGTGTAGCTGAGCAGCAGGCACGCGTTGAGGGCATGGTCGAAATGCGCCAGCTCGCCGTCCTGGCTGCGCATGCGCCGGCCGCAGTCGAGCATGAAAATGATCTGCTGGTCGCGCTCGTCTTCGTATTCCCGGGCGATCGGCGTGCGATGGCGGGCGGTGGCTTTCCAGTCGATCTGGCGCAGGCTGTCGCCCTCGCGAAATTCCCGCAGTTGATGGAACTCCTGCCCCTGGCCGCGGCGTTGGCGCTGGCGGATGCCGAGTTGGCTGAGCCAATTGTCCACCGCCAGCAGTTGACCGTCGTAGAGCCTGGCGAAATCCGGGTAGACGCGGGTGTGGTCGACGGCCTCCAGCAGGCGTTTGTCGGTCCACAGGCCCAGCGGGCTCGGCAGGTTGGTTTCGCACAGGACGAAGGTAAAGTGACCGCGCTTGAGCGGGCGCAGGCGGTAGCCGACCTGGCTGCGCTGGCCGGGTTGCAATTCGACCGACAGCGGCAGGTTTTCGAAGTCCAGCCCATCGGGTACGTGATCGAAGAGCTGCACGTTCAGCGGCTGGGTAAAGTCATGGCTGATGTCCAGCCGGACGTCACCCCAGCGGCCCAGGGCCAAGCTCCCGGGCATCTGCCGTTGCACCCGCGGCGAGGGCAGGCGCCGGACGCGTACTGCGTCGAGCAGTGCCAGGACCAGCAGGGCCAACAGCAATCCCCAGTTGATCGACAGCAGCGTCGATGGCACCGCGAAGCCCAGCGCTCGCAGTGCGCCGAGCACGATACTCACGGCCAGCAGCAGGGCGAGCCAGGTCAGCAGCAGGCGTGAGGGTTTCATCGGCGCATGCCCTTGAGAGGAGATGCGGAGCGGGCTTTTGTGGCGAGGGGATTTATGTGGGAGCAAAGCTTGCTCGCGAAACAGGCGCCTCTATTTCTGAGAGACCGTGTTGTTTTCATCGCGGGCAAGCCTTGCTCCCACAGAAAGCCTTGCTTCCACATGGATTCCCTTGCCATTGCAGGTATCTGCGGCATGGTGTGTCTCACAACCGCGGCGCCGGCACTTGATCGAGCAGTTGCCCTAGCACTTGGTCCACCGACAGCCCTTCGATGTCCAGTTCCGGCGCCAGGCGTACGCGATGGCGCAGTACGGCCAGGGCGCAGCCCTTGATGTCGTCCGGCACCACGAAGTCGCCGCCGCGCAACAACGCCCGGGCCCGGGCGCAACGGACCAGGGCAATCGATGCGCGCGGCCCGGCGCCGAGGGTCAAGCCCGGCCAACTGCGCGTGGTGCGGGCCAGGCGCACGGCGTAGTCGAGCACCTGGTCGTCCATCGGCAGGTCGCTGGCGATGCGTTGCAACGCTTGCACATCCTTGGCCTGCAACACCGTGCGCAGCGGTTGCACGTCGAGCATGTCGGCGCGGGTCGAGCGGCTGACCTGGCGCACCATGTCCAGTTCCTGGTCGGCGTCCGGGTAGTCCATGCGCACCTTGAGCATGAACCGATCGAGCTCGGCTTCCGGCAGTGGGTAGGTGCCTTCCTGTTCGATGGGGTTCTGGGTGGCGAGGACCATGAACGGCTGGCTGATGGGCAATGCGCGGCCTTCGAGGGTGACCTGACGCTCCTGCATGGCTTCGAGCAGCGCGGCCTGGGTCTTGGCCGGTGCCCGGTTGATCTCGTCGGCCAGCAGCAGGTTGGTGAATACCGGGCCCTTGCGCAGCTTGAACTGCTCGGTCTGCAAGTCGTACACCGCATGCCCGGTGACGTCGCTGGGCATCAGGTCGGGGGTGAACTGGATGCGCGCGAACTCGCCGTTGAAACAGCGAGCCAGGGCCCGCACCAGCAAGGTCTTGCCTAGCCCGGGAACGCCTTCGAGCAATACGTGGCCACCGGCGATCAATGCCGTGAGCACATCGTCGATCACGCTGGCCTGACCCACCACCGCTTTGCGCAGCTCGGTGCGGATGGCCTGGGCCAACTGACTGGCGCGCTGGCGCTGTTGGGCGGCGTGGGCCTGGCCGTCGGTAGGTTCGTTCTGTTCAGTCGTCAATTCTGGCGTTCTCCTAACGGTTAAATCCTATGACTCGCGACAGGGGGCAGTGCCGGGCGCTGACAACTGAGTCGCTGCACACCTTAGCCCATTTGAAAATGCAGGTTCGGAAAGATCAATCCGGCGAAGCGTGCGGGCAGACCCGCTTCCACCGTGCGGGATCTGGGGGTACTGCTGACCACGATCCCCGCTTCGATCAAGCGGCCCAGTTCTTCGGTTGCCAGCCGATCCTTCAAACCTGTGAACACCTTGAACTCCGCCCGCGGCATTACGCCCTGAGTGAGAAGCGCCAGTACGGCAGCAGCACTGGTGGGCCGGATGCCGGCACGGCGAAGCTCAGGATCCGTCGAGAACACATGAACAACCTGTTCGCGCAGCTTGGCCGGGTTTAGCGAGGTGGTCATGAACTCAATCTGGTCGCGGCAGACATCGAGCATGAATTCGATGAAGTTGAAGTAGTGACGCTGTGAAAGTTGGCCACGCCCGTCATAGTCACCTTCGCGAGGGCGATCAGCCAAGGCCAGGAAGCGATAGTACTCATCTTGCCTGCGAGCCAGGCCGCGAGACAGTGACCAGAGAAAAGGTTTCAGCCCAAGGTGAACAAGCTGCAGGTGGGTGAACATCCGAATCACTCGACCATTACCGTCCAGGAAGGGGTGAACAAGCGCCACCCGGTGATGGCCTGCCAGGGCCGCGATCAATTGGCGCCGCGGATATTGTTTGGGCAATTCCTGCGGAAATTTATGCGGAAAATAAATGGTCGATAAAGCCCGTAACTACTGGGTTTTGCGATACCGTACGATAGATTATTTCCGCTGTTTTTGCGGATTTTTCTGCGGAAAATCTATAAGGCATTCCTAAGAGTTTGCAAATGGGCGACCTGGCGGCAGAACTCGGCGCCGGGCATCCGCTGTTTCGGCCGTGGGCTCAAGGCCTGGCTGATGGCCCGCGTCGGTTGTCGGGTCAGGCGGGCGAGGACCTGCCATTGTTCGGCGACGGCCAGTTGTTCGAAGCCTGGGTGAAGGTGGCGTGCCCGGCGCAGCACGTCTTGTTGCAAGGCGTGCAACAGGTGCTGCTGGCCGTTGTGGCGCAGGTGGAAACCGGCGCTGGCCTGCACATGTTCTTCCAACTGGCGCCGTGCCTTGGAGGCGGGTGCTTGCAGCGGGCCATGGCGCACCGCCGAATGCCAGAACCACAGGGCAACCAGGGCCAGCAGTGCCACCAGGGCTTGGGGGAAATAGCGCAGCAACAGGGTCAGCAGGTCGTCGTGGTCGGTGTTGAACAGCAGCGTGACGTCCGTGTCGGCGCTCAAGTACCAGAGCAGCCAGGCGTTGTCGTACTGGTCGATCGCATCGTTCTTCCACAGCTCGGCATCGGTGAGTACGGTGATCGAGCCCAGGCCGAGGGTCAATTGCATCATGTGGGTCGACGACGCGCTGTTGGCCCAGGCCTGGGCCAGGTTATGCGGGTCTTCGAGGTGAAAGTCGGTGTCGAAGCTGATATAGGCCGGCGCCTCTTCGTCTTCCAGGTAGAGCTTGGTCAGTTCCGGGTAGCGGTCCTTGATCAGTTCGGGTGCGGGCTCCTTGAGGTCCTTGCTGAGGAATTGGCGCAGGCGCACGCGGTCGAGCAGCAGGTCGCCGCCGCTGCTGCCGGTGCTGTCGTCCCACAGGGCTTCGGCGACGAAGAGCAAGCGCCCGCCGGCCCGGGTCCAGTTCATCAACCGGTCGACTTCCCGGGGCGTCATGTGGGTGCGCTCGCCCAGCAATAGCAGGCTGTGCTGGCGAGGCTCCAGGGTGGGTAATACATCCAGGCTGTTGGCGTGTTCGACGTTGATGCCCCGCTGGCGCAGGAAATGCTCGGCGGCCAGGTAAGGGTTGGCCTGGGCTTCGGGAGAAGGGCCGTGCTCGACGACCTCTTCATAAGGCACCGCTTTGGTGTAGAGGAAGAAGCCGAATGCGCACACCACGGCGGCCAGCACGGCGCCGATCAGCCACCCCGCGTGCCGGCTCATCGAGACGCTCCCGGACCGAACAGCCCGCGCCAGCCGTCACACAGTTCCTGTTGCAGGTGAGTCGGCGGTGGGCGATGCCCGTAGGCAATGTTTTGCCAATGCAGCGTCAGGGCTTTGCTGAAGCCCAGCAGCTCGTCCTGCTTGAGCTGTTCGACGCGTTGCAGCACCTGGCCTTCGGTGTCGGACGGTTTCAAGGGGATCTTGAAGTCATGATGCAACCGGCTGAGCAGGGCCCGGTACAGCAGGCCCAGGGCTTCACGGGGTTGCGTGGCCCACAGTTGTTCGACGCTGGCGGCGATGTCGGTCGGCAGGCTTTCTTCCCGGATATCCAGGCCGAACATGCGTGCCGGCGCCGCTCGTTCCACGGGCAGGCGTGGCGTTGGTCGGCGATTGACCAGGGCCTTGAGCCGCTCCCGATAGTGCCAGGCCAGCCAGACGATCGCGCCTATCAAGCAGGCCCACAGCGCGATCTGGATCAGCGCCGCGGCGATGTCGAAGCGTTGGCCGCCGAGCCATTTGAACAGGGCCTTGAGCCAGCTCGGTTTGGCCTCGGTCTCTTCGGTCTCCTCGGTGGATTCAGCGGTGTCTTCGCCGAAACGATAACGGGTGACGGTCTCGGAGTTCTTGAAAGGCGGGGCGTCGAGGATCGCCTCGATGCCGTCCCGGGAGGCCTCGCTGGTGAGGGGCTGGTTGAGCAAGCGTGGGCTGTCGGGGCCGTTGTTATCCTCCGCGGCAAACGCCGGGGGCGCCAATGGCAGCATCACCAGGGCCAGTAGCAACAACACCGGGGCTACGCCGCTCAGCCGTTGGCGAAGGCGCCGGAACACCAGTTCGATGTCCCACGCCTCGAGGATCGTGCGCCGGTTCAGGTAGAGGCTGAAGCCGCAGGCGACGTACACCGGTTCCCACAAGATCAGCAGCAGCGGATACAGGAAGTTGACCAGGTGCTCGAACCAAAGCCAGTCGTGTTCGGCTGCGGACACCAGCGTCTCCCAATCCCATTGCAATTCGACTTGTTGCGGCACGAACAGATAGAACAGCGCCATCAGGCCGAACCACAGGGCGGTTTCCAGGTGCATGCCGATGATGGTCAACCATTGCGAGGCACCGCGGTTGCGTTGCAGCAAGACCCGTATGCGTTGCTCCCGGGCTTCACCGGTGAGTCCTTCGAGTTGCACCACCGGCAGCAGGAAGCTACGGCTCAGGCTCAGCCGGCGCCAGGTCAGGCTGGCCAGCAACTGGGGCTTGAGCAGCGCTGGCCATTGGCGCAAGGCCTGCCTCAAGGTGGGGGTTTCGCCAAACAGCGCCTTGGACAGAATGTACAAGGGCAGACGGTCAAAGGCCGGTTTCAACCACCAGAACAGCATCACCACCAGGGACGGTGAGTCCCACAGCAGCAGGGTCAGCAGCAGGTACACCGGCAGCGTGATGATCGCCCAACTGGTCATCAGCAGGCGCCGATGCTGTTGGCTCATCAATACACCCAGATCCATGGCTTCCCAGTTGGTGCGTGGGCGGATGACGACGGTGGCGTCACTCAGGCGCATGGCGGACCCGTCCGGCAAACGACAGATAGCTGATCACCAACAGCCACAACAACGCGCCCACCGTATATTTGGTGGCGGGCGTCACGGCGCTGGAGGACCAGTAGGCCTCGATGAACGCGGCGATGAGCAGGAACAGCATCACGCCACCGATCATCAGCACGCTTTTGCCCGCCGCGAGTCGCAAGGCCTCGCCCCGGGTCAGGCGTCCCGGCGCGATCAAGGCCCAGCCCAATTGCAGGCCCGCGGCGCCGGCCAGGGCGATGGCGGTGAGTTCGAAGGCGCCGTGGCCGATCACGAACGACCAGAACGTTCCTCCCGAGCCGATCTGGGTCAGGTGCCCGGCCACTGCGCCGATGGTCAGGCCATTGAAAAGCAGGAAGAACGCGCTCCCGAGTCCAAACATCAAGCCACTGGCGAACGTCTGAAAGGCAATGCCGATGTTGTGCATGATGTAGTAGCCGAACATGACCCAATCTTCGCTGGCGGCCCGTTCGACGGAGCGCCCCAGGTGCCCGGAGGCGGGGTCATACATGCTGCGGATCTGGCTGATTTCGTCGGCGCCCAGCACGCTGTAGACCAGTTCCGGAAACAGATAGACCAGCAGCCCGATGCCCACCAGGCTGCCGAGGAACATCAGGCTGGCGGCCAACACGAAGCGCCATTGTTCACGCACCAGGCGAGGGAAACCGACCAGGATGAAGGCCGAGAGGCTGGCTGAGGGGCGGCTGCGATCCCGGTAGAGTTGCTGATGACCGCGTAGCGCCAGTTGTTGCAGGGTGTCGACCAGCAAACTGCTGTAGCCCCGGGCCTGGGCCAGTGCCAGGTGATGGCAGAGCCGTCGGTAGGCGGCGGGGAAATCACCGCTCTGGGGCACGTTGCGACTGCGCTCCAGTTGATCGAGTTGCCGGGACAGGTGCTCCCATTCGCTTTGGTGGCGGCTTTCGAACAGGCTCTGCTTCATGTCGGCCCCAACAGGCCACGGGCGATGCCATTGAGTTCGGCGGTGGCGTTCGGTACCTGGACGTTCAGTGGCGTGGCCAGGATCGCCGCCAGTTCGTTGACCCGCGCCGGGGACAGTTCGGCCTGGCGTTCGGCGAAGCCCAGCACGGCGCGCTGTTCATGCAGGTTCAGGGTGAAAGGCGTGCGTATCGGCGGGGCCATGGGCAAGGCGGGGCGTTTGATCGGTTGTTCGCGATACACCACCAGCGTGCCGGCCGCGAGGTCGCCCAAGCGCTTGAATGCCGGATGCTGCAGGCAGCAAATGGCCCCGAAGGTGTAGCCAAAGGGCAGCATGTCGACGAAACGCAGCAGGTTGCGGATCAACGACGCCGACCAGCCGATGGGCCGGCCATCGTCCTGCACCACGCGCAGCCCCATGATCTGCTTGCCAGGGGAGCGTCCCTGGTTGAGCACCTCGAACAGCACCATGTACCACCAGCTGACGACAAACAGCAGGATGGAGCCCAGGCCGAGCCCCAGCTCACCGAAAAACGCCAGGACCAGGAAGAAAAAACCCAGGACCAGCCCGCGTATACCCAGGTCGATGGCGAAGGCGATTGCACGCGGCATCAACCCCGCCGGGCGCAGCGGCAGGTCGATGCCTTCCGGCGTTTCAACCTGATAACGCGTGTCCAGGGGCGCGGGCAGCGTAGCGTTCCTTTGCAGTGCTGGTGTCTCGAGCATGGGCAACCTGTGATGGGCCAGACCGAATGTTCAATCTCGGCCCCGATGCTAGCAGTCTTCGCGCGGGCAAACGATAGAACTGTGTGAGTCATTTCATGGTTTGCAACAGGATTGGGAGGGCGAACACTGTCTGTACTATCCAGTTGTCCCAGTTGCTGTTCACTTAAGTAAATGATGAACCTGTGGCGAGGGAGCTTGCTCCCGCTGGGCTGCGTAGCGGCCCCTTTTGTGAGCGCTTCGCACTCAAGCGGGAGCAAGCTCCCTCGCCACGGGTTTATTGAATGCCTTAAATGAACAGCATGATCTGTGTAAGCGCCTCGTGTTGGCATTGAAAAGTTACAGCACTGCTGGTCGCAGGCGGGTTCGAGCGCCTAGACTTCGCCAGTCTTCAGTTCAGGAATAGCCCGTGACTTCCATCTTCTGGTACGACTACGAAACCACCGGCATCAACCCGCGTTGCGACCGACCCTTGCAGGTGGCGGGTATCCGTACCGATTTCGAGCTCAACGAAATCGACGAACCGGTGAACCTGTATTGCCGGCCCAGCGATGACATCCTGCCGCACCCGGCGGCCTGTGCGATTACCGGCATCACCCCGACCTGCCTGGCCGAAAAAGGCTTGAGCGAAGCCGATTTCATGACCCGTGTCCACGAACAACTGGCCGCGCCCGGTACCTGTGGGGCCGGCTACAACACCCTGCGCTTCGACGATGAAATGACCCGCTACAGCCTCTATCGGAATTTCTTCGACCCGTACGCGCGGGAGTGGCAGGGCGGCAACAGTCGCTGGGACTTGATCGATCTGGTGCGCGCGGCCTATGCGCTGCGCCCGCAAGGCATTGTCTGGCCGCAGGAAGACGGTCGCGTCAGCCTCAAGCTCGAGCGTTTGACCGCCGCCAACGGCATCGATCATGGCCAGGCCCACGATGCGTTGTCGGATGTGCGCGCGACCATCGCCTTGGCCCGCCTGATCCGTCAGCAGCAGCCCCGACTCTACGACTGGCTGTTCCAGTTGCGCAGCAAACAGAAGGTGATGGACCAGATCCGCCTGTTGCAGCCGATGGTGCATATTTCCGGGCGCTTCTCGGCGGCGCGCAACTACATCGGCGTGGTCCTGCCCCTGGCCTGGCACCCGAAAAACCGCAACGCCCTGATTGTCTGCGACCTGCATCTGGACCCTCAGGGCTTGTTGGATCAGGACGCCGAAACCCTGCGCCAGCGGTTGTATACCCGCCGTGAAGAACTGCTCGAAGGTGAGTTGCCGGTACCGCTCAAGCTCATCCATATCAACAAGTGCCCGGTAGTCGCGCCGTTGTCGGTATTGCGCGTCGAGGACCAGCAGCGACTGGAACTGGACATGGAAGGCTATCAACAGCGGGCATTGCGGCTAAATGACGCACAGAAAGTTTGGCAGGATAAACTTCAGGCTATTTATGGTCGCGAGGATTTCACCGCCAGCGACGATCCCGAGCAACAGTTATACGCGGGCTTCTTGGGCGACCGGGATCGGCGTTTATGTGAACAAGTGCGCTTGGCGGACCCGGCGCAATTGGCTCAAGAGCACTGGCCTTTCGATGATGAGCGTCTGCCGGAACTATTGTTCCGATATCGCGCACGCAACTTTCCAGACACCTTGAATGCCGAAGAACAGGGGCGTTGGAGACTTTTCTGTCAGCAACGTCTGTCAGCCCCGGAATGGGGAGCACCTAATACCTTGCAAAGTTTTGACGAGGCGATGGGCGAATGGCTGGCTCTGTCTACACCCATGCAGCGAGAAGTGCTCGTGGAGTGGCAAGGCTATAGCCAACAATTGCGCAAACGTTTAAGCCTTGAGCCGCAATGATTTGAAAAGATGAGGCATAAAAAAACGCCAGCAATCGCTGGCGTTTTTTGTTCGCAAAGAAGCTTGCGACGCGGTAAGGCTTAGCCCAGCAGGGTTGCCCAGCCTTCTACCACGTCACCGCCCCACTTGGCTTTCCACTCTTTCAGAGTCTTGTGGTTGCCACCTTTGGTTTCGATGACTTCGCCGTTGTGCGGGTTCTTGTATTGCTTAACTTTGCGAGCGCGCTTGGTGCCGGTAGTTTTGACGGCGCCGCGTGGTGCTTTGCTCGACTTGGCTTCTGGATCCAGCAGGGCAATGATGTCACGCAGCGACTTGGAGTATTCGCCCATCAGCGTGCGCAGTTTGCCTTCGAATTCCAGCTCGGTTTGCAGTTTGTCGTCTTGCGACAGATTTTTCAGGCGTGCTTGCAGTTCTTTGATGGCTTCTTCTGTGGCGCGGTATTCATTGATCAAGGACATGTGGACTACCTTATGTAGGACGCGGGTGACAAGGAGACAGTGCGGCAATAGTAATCAGACAGTTTCATCAAGTAAACATTTAACCGGTGTTTTATTTAATATTAGTGCTGCGCCACAAAAATGCCTGTTGCAGTTAAATACCGTGACAGTGTCTTCGCATCTATTCACACATATAGCCTGCCTTGCCAGGCCTCGCAGGCCATGGCCTGGGGCGGTCGACCAGGATCCGGCGTGTCATCGATACTGCAGTTTTGCCGCGCAATGGCTAGAATGGCCGCCTTTGCGAAGTTCTGGAGTTTCCCTAATGCGCACTTTTCGTCTGGTGATTGCTTGCCCGGACCGCGTCGGCATCGTTGCTAAAGTCAGTAACTTTCTGGCGTCCCATAACGGCTGGATCACCGAAGCGAGCCATCACTCGGACAATCAAAGCGGTTGGTTTTTCATGCGTCACGAGATCCGTGCCGACTCGCTGCCCTTCGGTATCGAAGCCTTCCGTGAAGCGTTCGCACCCATTGCCCAAGAGTTCTCGATGGACTGGCGCATCACCGACACCGCGCAGAAAAAACGCGTGGTGTTGATGGCCAGCCGCGAGTCCCATTGCCTGGCTGACCTGTTGCACCGCTGGCACAGCGATGAGCTCGATTGCGACATCGCCTGTGTGATCTCCAACCATGATGACTTGCGCAGCATGGTGGAATGGCACGGCATCCCGTACTACCACGTACCGGTCAACCCGCAAGACAAGCAGCCGGCCTTCGCCGAAGTCTCGCGGTTGGTCAAGCAGCACGACGCCGAAGTGGTGGTGCTGGCCCGCTACATGCAAATCCTGCCGCCGGCCTTGTGCAGCGAGTACGCCCATAAGGTCATCAACATCCACCACAGTTTCCTGCCGTCGTTCGTTGGGGCCAAGCCGTACCACCAGGCGTCGATGCGCGGTGTGAAGCTGATTGGCGCCACCTGTCACTACGTGACCGAAGAGCTGGATGCCGGCCCGATCATCGAGCAGGACGTGGTGCGCGTCAGCCACAGCGACAGCATCGAAGACATGGTGCGTTTCGGCCGTGACGTCGAGAAAATGGTGTTGGCCCGTGGCTTGCGTTATCACCTGGAAGACCGGGTGCTGGTGCACGGCAACAAGACCGTGGTCTTCTGACTACACTGCAAAGGGCCTGGACGAGCGATCGCCAGGCCTTTTTTTTCTGAAGAACTATGATGTCCCTGTGGCGAGGGAGCTTGCTCCCGCTGGGCTGCGAAGCAGACCCAAAACCATTCAACATCTGCACCGGGAAAGAGAGTCGGCAGGCTTTACGACTGCTGCGCAGCCGAGCGGGAGCAAGCTCCCTCGCCACAGTGATTCATACCGCTCAAGGAGCAACGCTGCGCCATGACCGATCCATTGGACAAAGCCACCTCCAAGGCTCCAGCGACCCTGGGCGAAGGCTGCCTCAGCCGCTACGATCCTGACGCGTTGAGCCCGGAGGATGGCACCGACTTTCCCGATGCCGCGCAATTGTGGGAGCAACTGCATCCCCAGGATGAGCCCGAACAAAAGCCGTGACCGGTCAGGCCTGCCTGAGCCTGATCAGCTTCTTGATCAACGGCCGCCCGACCATCAGGAAAAACACCGGCCCGCCGGCCACCAGGTAAAAGTAATAGGTCACCGCCCGCCAGATCAGGATCGCCGCCGCGGCGGTGGACTTGCCCACCATGGGTGCCAGCAGCGCCGCCGAGGTCAGTTCGGCCGCCCCGGCGCCACCCGGCAGCAGGCTGAACTGTCCCGCGCTCAAGGACAGCATCTGAATCAGGAAGCTCCAGGCCCACTGCAAATCCGCCCCCAGCCCCTTCAAGGCCAGGTACAACACGCTATAGCGCAACGCCCAATGCAGGCAGGTCAGGCCGAAGACCTGGTACAACGTCTGGCGCGGCAATTTCAAGGTGTCGGTGAACGCCGCGAGGAAGTTCAAAATCTTGCGACCCCAGCGTCGGCGGGTAGTGGTCTTTACCCGCAAGTGCCGCAGCACCCGAGCGCCGAGCAGGATCAGGCGACGGTGATAACGGGCCACCAGGACGCAGCCGAGCAGCCCGCCAAACAATGAGATCGCGCTCAACGCCAGCATCCATTCCAAGCGCTGACTGAGGTTCTGGAACAACGCGTAGAACAGAATGCCCACCAAGGCGCAGAGGAAGAACAGCAAGTCGCTCAGCTGATCCATGGCGAACACCGCGCTGCCGTGGGCCGGGCGTACGCCGTTGCGCGCCAGCAGGGCCATCAGCGTCAGTGGGCCGCCACTGCCGCCGGGCGTCGCGCACATGGCGAACTCGGTGGACATCACCACGCCCATGCTTTTCCACCGGCCGATGCGCCCGCGGTATTCACCCAGCAGTAGGCGTAAACGCACAGAGTTCAAAGCCCAGCACAGCACGATCATGCCGAGCATGGCCAGCAGTAGTGACAGGGGAAAGCGCTGCACCCGCGACCACATTTCCCCGCCCCCGACCAACAACGGCACCAACAGCGCCGTGAACAGGGCGACGCCCAGCCAGATCAGCCGCTTCATGCGGCGCTACGGGCCAGCAGCCCCTGGGTCGCCAGCCAGCCGACCTTGGTCATCGGCACACGACCGTCGCTGAGCAGGCGTTCGAGGGTGCGCAGCCAATAGTTGCGGGAAAAACCGTGGCGCATGTCCACCGGGTGCAGCCCCAGGCGAATCACCGGGGCCTGGCGCCAGCGCTGTTCACGCTGGTCGCTGATGACTTTCGACAGGCCACGGCGCCAGGCGCTGCGGGCACTCCAGACCAGGCCCGGCGCGTCGATGGCAGTGAAGTCGGGCAGGCGATAGAGGTGCTGGGTATCGCTGGTGTAGCTCAGCGGCAACTGGCGCAATGCCTGGCGCGTGCCTTCGCTCATCAACCAGGCCGGGGCGACGAAACCTTCCAGCGGCCAGTGGTAACGCTCAAAGGTGTCGATCCCGGCGCGCAGGCGGGCGAGGGCGGCTTGTTCGGACAGGTTGTAGAACTCCCCTTCGTGGGTATAGACCCGGCGCATGAACCAGTCCTTGGGATGACGGGCAGCAGGGCCGTCGTCGCAATGGAAGTAGCCATGCAACACCAGCTCATCGCCGCGCTCGACCCGACTGTCGAGCAGGCGCCGAAAGCCGGGGTGAGCCTCCAAGGCATTGTTGCGATGAAAATCCGGCACCACCAGCCAGGTCATCGGCACCTGACCGAGGGTATCGACAGCTTCGACGAAGGGCTGGTAGTCGGGCCAGGTTTGCGGCGCCACGTCGTGCAGCACCAAGAGCACGCTAGGCGAGGAACTCATCGGCACGGACCTCGCCTCAACCATTGGCCAGCAACGGCATCTGTTCGCCGAGCACGGCGTAGTAGTGCCCCAGCAAACTGTTGACTACGGTATCCCAAGCGTAATGCCGTTCCACATGCCGGCGCGCCAGCAGGCCACGGCGTTGGCAGCCTTCGGCAAACAGTTGCCGCACGGCGTTGGCCATGGCCTGTGGATTGTTGGGCGTGCACAGCAGGCCACAGTCCTCGTTGACGATTTCGGTGAAGGCTCCGGCTGCCACGGCCACCACGGGAATACCGCTGGCCATGGCTTCGAGGATCACCAGGCCGAAGGTTTCCTGGTCACCGGCGTGCAGCAGGGCATCGGCGCTGGCCATGAGCCGGGCGACTTGTGGTGCCGGGCAGAATTCATCGACCACCGTGACGTTGTCCGGCACCACGGCGGGCATCGACGAGCCCACCAACAACAGGTGATAGCGCTCGCCCAGGCGTTTCATGCACTTGAGCAGCACCGGCAGGTTTTTTTCCTTGGAGCCACGACCGGCAAAAATCAGCAGGCGCGTGTCTTCGGCAATACCCAGCTCGGCCCGCAGTTCCGGGTCGCGGGCGGCGGGGGTGAAGGTTTGCAGGTCGACGCCCAAGGGTTGCACGAAGACGTTCTTGACCCCCAGCCCGGTCAGTTTGTCGGCCATGACCTGGCTGGGCGCCAGGACCCGGTCGAAGTTGCCGTACAACTTGCTGACGTAGGCTTCGATGTTGGGGGTGAACCAGTTGCCCATGCGGTTGCTCACCAGCAGTGGCAGGTCGGAGTGATAGAAGCCGATGACGGGCACGTCGAGCTGACGACGGGCATCCAATGCGGCCCAGGCGGTGAGGTACGGATCGCCGACCTCGATCAGGTCTGGCTGCAGATCGCGCAGGACATTGCGCCACGGCGCCAGGCGAAGGGGGAAGCGATAGCCCTTGCCGAACGGCAGCGCAGGGGCCGGAACCTTGTAGATTCCGTCGTGCTCGCTCAGATGCGCGCCGGGGATCAACAGGCTATGGCGTATACCGGGCCGATCGCCCAGCCGCCGGTGCTTGGCATCCAGATAAGTGCGCACGCCTCCGCTGGCGGGGGCGTAGAACATGGTTATGTCCGCTATATGCACGATGAACATCCCTCCGGTCTGTGTTCTCCTGTGTTGACCTTCATGAAGAATAGATGTTCGGTTGGGGTTGTGGTGACGTAGCGGTCATGCAAATGAATATGTGGCGAGGGAGCTTGCTCCCGCTGGACCGGGCTGGCGCTCCAGTGCGAAGCGCTCCCAAGATTTTGGGGCCGCTGCGCAGCCCAGCGGGAGCAAGCTCCCTCGCCACATGAGTGCGGTCAAATGCGGTTTTTATTTCCAGCGCCAGGGCCTTAATGCCCCAGGCATGCTTTTATATATGCGTGCAAAATGGCGTCATATCGCAAACACCACGGGTGACCACATGCCTGACTCATCGCAACTCGTTATCGGCGCCGACCTCAGCGGCCAGCCCATCGGCCAGGCCATGCGCCTGGCGAACCGCCATGGCCTGGTGGCAGGCGCCACCGGTACCGGCAAGACCGTCACCTTGCAGCGCCTCGCGGAAATGTTCAGCGATGCCGGTGTGGCGGTGTTCGCGGCGGACATCAAGGGTGACCTGTGCGGCCTCGGCGCGGCGGGCAATCCTCAGGGCAAAATCGCCGAACGTATCGCGGGCATGCCTTGGCTCAATCACAAACCCCAGGCTTATCCGGTGACCTTGTGGGATATCCACGGCCAGTCCGGTCATCCGCTGCGCACTACGCTGAGTGAGATGGGCCCGTTGTTGATCGGCAGTCTGTTGGAACTGACGGACAGCCAGCAGTCGGCGCTCTATGCCGCGTTCAAGGTGGCCGACCGCGAAGGCTTGTTGCTGCTGGACCTCAAGGACCTGAAGGCACTGCTCAATCATCTCAAGGACAACCCCGAGTTGCTGGGGGACGACGCGGCGCTGATGACCACCGGCTCCAGCCAGGCGCTGCTGCGGCGCTTGTCCACCTTGGAACAGCAGGGCGCGGACGCGTTGTTCGGCGAACCGGCCTTGCAGCTCGAAGACATCCTGCAACCGGCCAGTGATGGCCGCGGCCGGATTCATTTACTCGACGCCAGCCGCCTGGTCCATGAAGCGCCGAAGGTCTACGCGACGTTCCTGTTATGGCTGCTGGCCGAGCTGTTCGAGCAGTTGCCCGAACGCGGCGATGCGGACAAGCCGCTGCTGGCGCTGTTCTTCGACGAGGCGCACTTGCTCTTTGCCGGCACGCCCAAGGCATTGCAGGAGCGCCTGGAGCAAGTGGTGCGGCTGATCCGCTCCAAGGGCGTGGGGGTGTATTTCGTGACCCAGTCGCCGGGCGACTTGCCGGATGACGTGCTGGCGCAGTTGGGTTTGCGCATCCAGCACGGGTTGCGGGCCTTCACGGCCAAGGAACAGAAATCCCTGCGGGCGGTGGCCGACGGTTTCCGGCCCAACCCGCAGTTCGATGCGCTGGCGGTGCTGACTGAACTGGGCATCGGTGAAGCCCTGGTGGGTACCTTGCAGGAGAAAGGCACGCCGGAGATGGTCCAGCGCGTGCTGGTGGCGCCGCCGCAATCGCGGATCGGGCCATTGAGCGAGGCCGAGCGCGCCGGGCTGATCGCCAGTTCAGCGTTGCAAGGGCGCTACGACAAGCCGATTGATCGCGAGTCCGCCTATGAAGTGCTGATGGGGCGCAAGGGGCTGGAACCCCAGGCCGAAGCGACACCGAGCAAGCCGGCGGCTGAAGAACCCAGCTTCACCGAACAAGCCGGCGAGTTCCTCGGCACGGCGGCTGGCCAGGCACTTAAATCGGCGATGCGCCAGGCGGCCAATCAACTGGGCCGGCAGTTGGTGCGTGGGTTGATGGGGTCGTTGCTGGGGGGCAGTAAGCGGCGTCGGTAGTCGAGACCGAGTCGCCGCCCTTCGCGAGCAAGCCCGCTCCCACAGTGGAACGATGTGGTACGCAAAATGTGCGTCCGCTGAAGATTCCCTGTGGGAGCGAGCCTGCTCGCGAAGGCGGTCTGGCAGGCGAAAAATAGGCTGGCTGACCTGCCGCTATCGCGAGCAGGCTCGCTCCCACAAGGGGTTGGTGTCGTACGCAAAATAAGTGCCCGCCGCAGATCACCTGTGGGAGCGAGCCTGCTCGCGAAGGCGGTCTGGCAGGCGAAAAACAGGCTGGCTGACCTGCCGCTATCGCGAGCAGGCTCGCTCCCACAGTGGAACGATGTCGTACGCAAAATGTGCGTCCGCTGGAGATTCCCTGTGGGAGCGGGCTTGCTCGCGAAGGCGGTCTGGCAGGCGAAAAATAGGCTGGCTGACCCGCCGCTATCGCGAGCAGGCTCGCTCCCACAAGGGGTTGGGGGCGTACGCAAAATAAGTGTCCGCCGCAGGTCACCTGTGGGAGCGAGCCTGCTCGCGATAGCTATCTAACTGCCGTCGAAAATCTCAATCCTTGGGCCTTGCATGGGCCGCCAACCGCTCCAGCGCCGCCCGCAGGTTAGGATCGGTGATGCCGTCCGCCGTGGCCTGGATGGTCGCGGCGGCGTCGGTGGACAAGTCCAGCGTATGCCCCTTGGCGCCGGCCTGGACGGTGGGCGGTTGGACCTTGAACAGGATCCGCGTCAGGTTGGCGAATTCTTCGAATGCCTGGAGTTGGCGCAGCAAGCGTTTTTGCTGGTAACGCAGGCGCGTGGCCCAGTGGCCGTCCGTGACGATCAGCAGCAAACTGCCTTCGCGCCACGACGCTACGTGGCAATGTTCGCGCGCGGCCGGTTGCAACTGGCTGTCCAGCAGGCGCTGCAGGTGGCCCAGGCGCCGGGCGTGGCCGAAGATGGCTTTCAGCGGCTTGGCTTCGCGCAGCAGAACGGCGGGTGCCTTGGCTGGAAGAGGGCGAAAGGCCATGAATGAATACCGCAAATGACAGAGGCGCCATGGTAGCAGAAAGCGCCGGATGCGCCTCGACCCTCTTGCCCAGCGGCTTTTAGCTACATAATCAATGAGTAACTTCTGCACCTTGCGGGTTGAAGTTCGCGTAAAAGCCCTTATTTTAGTGTGGCCCCGTCACAGCGCTGTGCCAGCATCGTGGAATAACGCCACTTTCCTCTCCATCGTTTCCGGGTAGAATGCTCGTTCGCATGCGGCCATGAGGGCTGCACGGGCGACTCATGGGGCCGCCCTCCATCCCTTTAGTGTGGAAGATCCTGCCGATATGTTTGCGCCTTTGTTAAAGAAACTTTTTGGAAGCAAGAACGAGCGTGAAGTCAAGCGCATGCTCAAGACGGTACAGACTGTCAATGCCTTCGAAGAGCAAATGGTGGCCCTTTCGGACGATCAGTTACGCGCCAAGACTGCCGAATTCAAGGACCGCATCGCCAAGGGGGAAACCCTTGACCAACTCCTGCCCGAAGCCTTTGCGGTCGCCCGTGAAGCCGGCAAGCGGGTCATGGGCATGCGCCACTTCGACGTCCAGTTGATCGGCGGCATGACCTTGCACGAAGGCAAGATCGCCGAAATGCGTACCGGTGAGGGCAAGACCCTCGTGGCGACCCTGGGCGTGTACCTCAACGCACTGTCCGGCAAGGGCGTGCACGTGGTGACGGTCAACGACTACCTGGCCCGCCGCGACGCCAACTGGATGCGCCCGCTCTACGAATTCCTCGGCCTGACCGTCGGCGTCGTCACGCCGTTCCAGCCGCCGGAAGAGAAGCGCGCCGCCTATGCCGCCGACATCACCTACGGCACCAACAACGAATTCGGGTTCGACTACCTGCGCGACAACATGGCGTTCAGCATGGAAGAAAAATTCCAGCGTGAACTCAACTTTGCCGTGATCGACGAAGTCGACTCCATCCTCATCGACGAAGCCCGTACCCCGCTGATCATTTCCGGTCAAGCCGAGGACAGCTCCAAGCTGTACATCGAGATCAACAAGCTGATCCCGCAGCTCAAGCTGCACGTCGAGGAAGTCGAAGGCGAAGTGACCCAAGCCGGGCACTATACCGTCGACGAGAAGACCCGCCAGGTCGAACTCAACGAGGCCGGTCACCAGTTCATCGAGGAAATGCTCACCCGCGTCGGCTTGCTGGCAGAAGGCGAGAGCCTGTACTCGGCCCATAACCTGGGCCTGTTGACCCACGTCTATGCCGGCCTGCGTGCCCACAAGCTGTTCCATCGCAACGTCGAATACATCGTGCAGGACGGCCAAGTCGTGCTGGTGGACGAACACACCGGTCGTACCATGCCGGGCCGTCGCCTGTCCGAAGGCCTGCACCAGGCCATCGAAGCCAAGGAAGGCCTTAACATCCAGGCCGAGAGCCAGACCCTGGCCTCGACCACCTTCCAGAACTACTTCCGCCTGTACAACAAGCTGTCCGGCATGACCGGTACCGCGGACACCGAAGCGTTCGAGTTCCACCAGATCTATGGCCTGCAAGTGGTGGTGATTCCGCCGAACAAGCCGCTGGCTCGTAAAGACTACAACGACCTGGTGTTCCTGACCGCCGAAGAGAAGTACGCGGCGATCATCAACGACATCAAGGAAGGCATGGCCCAGGGCCGTCCGATCCTGGTGGGTACCGCCACCATCGAGACCTCCGAGCACATGTCCGCCTTGCTCAACAAGGAAGGCATCGAGCACAAGGTCCTCAACGCCAAGTTCCACGAGAAGGAAGCCGAGATCATCGCCCAGGCCGGTCGCCCGGGTGCGCTGACCATCGCCACCAACATGGCCGGTCGTGGTACCGACATCCTGCTGGGCGGCAACTGGGAAGTGGAAGTCGCCAGCCTGGAAAACCCGACGCCTGAGCAGATCGCGCAGATCAAGGCCGACTGGCAGAAGCGTCACCAGCAGGTGCTCGAATCTGGCGGCTTGCAGGTGATCGCGTCCGAGCGTCACGAATCCCGTCGTATCGACAACCAGCTGCGTGGCCGTGCCGGTCGCCAGGGCGATGCCGGTTCCAGCCGTTTCTACCTGTCCCTGGAAGACAGCCTGATGCGCATCTTCGCCTCTGACCGGGTGAAGAACTTCATGAAGGCCCTGGGCATGCAGCCAGGCGAGGCGATCGAGCACCGCATGGTGACCAACGCCATCGAGAAGGCCCAGCGCAAGGTCGAAGGCCGCAACTTCGATATCCGCAAGCAATTGCTCGAGTTCGACGACGTCAACAACGAACAGCGTAAAGTGATCTATCACATGCGTAACAGTTTGTTGGCCGCCGACAACATTGGCGAAACCATCGCCGATTTCCGTCAGGACGTGCTCAACGCCACCGTCAGCGCCCACATCCCGCCGCAATCGTTGCCGGAACAGTGGGACGTCGCTGGCCTGGAAGCCGCCTTGCAGAGCGATTTCGGCGTGGCCTTGCCGATCCAGCAATGGCTCGACGAAGACGATCACCTGTACGAAGAAACCCTGCGCGAAAAACTGCTGGCCGAACTGATCGCTGCCTACAACGAGAAGGAAGACCAGGCGGGCGCCGAGGCCCTGCGTTCCTTCGAGAAGCAGATCGTGCTGCGGGTGCTGGACGACCTGTGGAAAGACCACCTGTCGACCATGGACCATCTGCGCCACGGTATCCATTTGCGTGGTTATGCCCAGAAGAACCCGAAGCAGGAGTACAAGCGCGAGTCCTACACGCTGTTCTCCGAGTTGCTCGATTCGATCAAGCGCGACTCGATCCGTGTGTTGTCTCACGTTCAGGTTCGCCGCGAAGACCCGGCCGAGGAAGAAGCTCGCCTGCGTCAGGAAGCCGAAGCCCTGGCCGCGCGCATGCAGTTCGAACACGCCGAAGCCCCTGGCTTGGAAGTGGTTGCCGAAGAGGGCGTCGATGTGGATGTCGCCTTGGCGACCGCCCCAGTGCGCAACGAGCAGAAGCTGGGCCGCAACGAACTGTGCTATTGCGGTTCGGGCAAGAAATACAAGCATTGCCACGGGCAGATCCAATAAACCCGTCTCAACGCTGAGCGACCCGCGCCGCGGCAGGTTACCCCTGTCGCGGCGTTTTGCCATTTGATTCGCCGTCCCGTTTGAGGCGGTAACGATATACATCTAATTTAGGAGCGCATTCATGGCTGTTGGTCTTGGTCCGTTGCCCACGTTGCACCCGGTTGCCGGTTTTGAACTCGGTATTGCCTCGGCGGGCATCAAGCGCCCCGGGCGCAAGGACGTCGTGGTCATGCGTTGCGCCGAAGGCTCGACGGTGGCGGGCGTGTTCACCCTCAACGCCTTCTGTGCCGCGCCGGTGATCCTGGCCAAGCAACGCGTGCAAGGGCCGGTGCGTTACCTGCTGACCAACACCGGCAACGCCAACGCCGGCACCGGCGCGCCAGGCCTGGCCGCCGCCGAGCGCACCTGCGCCAAGCTGGCTGAGCTGACCGGCGTCGACGCCAGCCAAGTGCTGCCGTATTCCACTGGGGTGATCGGCGAACCGCTGCCGGTTGAGAAGATCGAAGGCGCCCTGCAAGCCGCCCTCGATGACCTGTCGGAAAACAACTGGGCCGCGGCCGCCACCGGCATCATGACCACCGACACCCTGCCCAAGGGCGCGAGCCGCCAGTTCCAGCATGACGGCGTGACCATCACCGTCACCGGCATCAGCAAAGGCGCCGGCATGATCCGCCCGAACATGGCGACCATGCTCGGCTACATCGCCACCGACGCCAAGGTCTCGCGCCAGGTGCTGCAGGACCTGATGCTCGACGGCGCCAACAAGTCGTTCAACCGCATCACCATCGATGGCGACACGTCCACTAATGACTGCTGCATGCTGATCGCCACCGGCCAGGCCAACCTGCCGGAGATCACCGAAGCCAGCGGTCCGCTGTTCACCGCCCTGAAGCAGGCAGTGTTCGACGTGTGCATGGAAGTGGCCCAGGCCATCGTCCGTGACGGCGAAGGTGCGACCAAGTTCGTGACCGTGCAGGTCAACGGCGGTGGTAATCACCAGGAATGCCTGGATGTCGGCTACACCGTGGCGCACTCGCCGCTGATCAAGACCGCGCTGTTCGCCTCCGACCCGAACTGGGGCCGGATCCTTGCCGCCGTCGGCCGGGCCGGCGTGCCTGAGCTGGACGTGAGCAAGATCGACGTGTTCCTTGGTGAGGTCTGCATCGCCAGCCAAGGTGCGCGCGCTGCGACCTACACCGAAGCCCAAGGCGCGGCGGTGATGCAGCAGGAAGAAATCACTATCCGTATCGAGTTGGGACGGGGCGATTGCAGCGAAACGATCTGGACCACCGATCTGTCCCACGAGTACGTCAAGATCAACGCCGAGTACCGGACTTAAACCGCTCGGGACCGAGTCGCTCCTATCGCGAGCAGGCTCGCTCCCACAGGAATTTGTTGAGTGACATCGATAGTGATCACAACACACATCCACTGTGGGAGCGAGCCTGCTCGCGATGGCGCCCGTATAGACACCTCAGAACCACAAGAAAGGAATCCCCATGAGCCTGCACCTGATCATCGGCGACAAAGATCTCTCTTCCTGGTCCATGCGCGGCGCGCTCGCCCTGGCGCTGACCGGCGCGAAGTACACCGAAGAGTTGGTCAGGCTCGGCCAGCCGGATACCCGTGAAAAGCTGCTCAAGTATTCAGCCACGGCCAAGGTCCCATTGCTCAAGACCGAATTCGGCGTGATCGCCGATTCCCTGGCGATAGCAGAATACCTGGCCGAACAGTTTCCCGAGGCCAATCTCTGGCCCAAGGACGTGGCTGCCCGGGCCCAGGCGCGCTCGGCCTGTGCGCAGATGCACAGCGGCTTTTTCGCCCTGCGCAACCATATGCCCATGGATCTGCTGCACGATGCGCCGCTGTCACCGATGCCATCCGAGGTGCAGGCGGACATCCAGCGGATGCTGGCGCTGTGGGCCGAATGCCGTGCGGCGGCGGCCGAAACCGGTCCTTACCTGTTTGGCCGCGTAAGCCTGGCCGATGCATTTTTTGCCCCTGTTGCCGTACGCTTGCGCACTTATCAAGTAGCACTGCCGGAGGTCGATGAGGCCTACGTCCAAACCCTATATCAATGGTCAGCGTTCAAGGCGTGGCAACAAGCTGGCCTGGAGGAAACTACGCGGTGAAACGAGTCCATGTGGCGGCGGCGGTGATCCGCGACGCTGCCGGCAAGATCCTCATTGCCCGACGGGCCGACACCCAACACCAGGGTGGCCTGTGGGAATTTCCTGGCGGCAAGGTCGAGGCTGATGAATCCGTCGAGACGGCCCTGGCCCGCGAGCTTCATGAGGAACTGGGCATTGTCGTCGACGCCGCCCGGCCGTTGATCAAGGTGTGTCACGATTATCCGGACAAACAGGTGTTGCTGGATGTCTGGGAAGTTTCGGCGTTCAGTGGCGAACCCCATGGCGCCGAAGGTCAACCGTTGGCCTGGGTGACGGCCCGCGACCTGACGAATCATGAGTTTCCAGCGGCCAACCAGCCGATCGTCGCGGCGGCCCGTTTGCCGGGTGAATACCTGATCACCCCGGAAGGCCTTGAGACGCCAGCCTTGCTGCGCGGCATGCAGAAGGCGATTGCCGGCGGGATCAAGTTGGTCCAGTTGCGTGCGCCCAACGGCTACGACCCGCAATACCGCGATCTGGCGGTGGATGCGGTGGGGTTGTGTGCCGGCAAGGCCCAACTGATGCTCAAGGGACCGTTCGAGTGGCTGGGGGATTTTCCTTCCGCTGGCTGGCACATTACCGCTGCGCAACTGCGCAAGCACGCCGCGGCCGGCCGACCGTTCGGCAAGGACCGTTGGCTGGCGGCTTCCTGCCATAACGCCGAGGAGCTGTCCCTGGCGCAGCAGATGGATGTGGACTTCGTCACCCTCTCGCCGGTGCAGCCGACCCAGACCCATCCCGATGCGCAGCCGTTGGGCTGGGCGGAGGCGGCGCGGTTGATCGAGGGCTTCAACCGGCCGGTCTATCTGTTGGGCGGGGTAGGGCCTGGCGAGCAGCAAAAAGCCTGGGAGGCCGGGGCGCAGGGTGTGGCGGGGATTCGGGCGTTTTGGCCTGAGGCTTGATTCTGTGGTGTAACCGCTGACGCCATCGCGAGCAGGCTCGCTCCCACAGGGATCTGTTGAGTGGCATTGATAGTGGTCACAACACAACTCCACTGTGGGAGCGAGCCTGCTCGCGAAGACGGCCTGACAGGCACTACACCTATCTGATCAATCCGCAGGCTTGGCCGCCGCCACCCAAAGCACCTCAGCCACCCCTTGCCGCCGGGCAATGACCCGCGCGGCCACGAACAGCAGATCTGATAACCGATTGATATAGGCCAGCCCCGGCCCCGCCAGCGGTTCCACCGCGTTCAATTGCTGGCAACGACGTTCGGCGCTGCGGGCCAGGCTGCGACAGACGTGGGCTTGGGCAATCAACGTCGAACCACCGGGCAGGATGAAATTTTCCAGCGGCCCCAATTCTTCATTCCACAGGTCAATCGCCGCTTCCAGCCGCTCGATTTCCGCCACGTTCAAGGCTTGGTACGCCGGCATCGCGAGCTCACCACCCAGGTCGAACAACCGGTGCTGACACGGCGCCAACACTGCGATGACTTCTTCCAGCGCCGGATGCCGGACGGACTCCTCGGCGAGCCCGGCGAGTAACAAGCCCAGTTGGCTGTTCAGTGTGTCCACTTCGCCGATGGCCTCGACCCGTGGATGATCCTTTGCCACGCGGCGACCATCGCCCAACCCGGTTTCACCTTTGTCGCCGGTGCGGGTGTAAATCTTCGACAGGCGAAAGCCCATGCTCAGCGCTCCAGTTGTTTGTTTTCCTGCGCCACCATCGAAGTGCCCGCCAGGGGCAGGCGCAAGGTGAAGCAGGTGCCTTGGCCCGGCGCCGACTGCACTTCCATCTGGCCCTTGTGGTTGTTGGTGATGATGAAATACGAGACCGACAGCCCAAGGCCGGTGCCCTGGCCGATCTCCTTGGTGGTGAAGAAGGGCTCGAAGGTACGCTTGCGCACGTTCTCGCTCATGCCGATGCCGTTGTCCTCGACCTGGATTTCCGCCCACGGCGGATTCAACCGTGTGCGCAGGATAATGCGCCCGGGTTCGCTGTCGTCCTGGCGCTGATGAATCGCTTGGGCGGCGTTTTTCAGCAGGTTGAGCAGCACCTGTTCCAGTTCGTTGGCCGTGCCGGGCACCGGTCCCAGGTTGGGGTCGAACTGGCGAATGATCGCCTGGCCCTTGAAGTCGAAGCCGATCGCCAGGTCGAAGTCGTTACCGGCGATTTCCACCGCCTGGTCGATCAGTGCGGGCAGGTCACAAGGCGCCATTTGCCGGGTGCTGCGCCGGCTGAAACTGAGCATGTGGGTAACGATTTTCGCTGCCCGGGCGCCGGCCTGCTGGATGCCGTCGAGCAACTGCGGAATCTCGCGACTTTCCAGGTAGCGGTTGACCACCGGCAGTTCGATGCCCAACTGCTCGGCCTGTTCGAGGTTCTTTGGCAACTCCGGTGACAGCCGCCGACGGATGTTCTGCACGTTGTGCAGGATGGCGCCCAAGGGATTGTTGATTTCATGGGCCATGCCCGCCGCGAGGCCACCGACCGAGAGCATCTTCTCCGATTGCACCATCATTTCTTCCAGCGACAGGCGCTGGGTGATGTCATCGATGCGGATCACCACGCCACGCCCGGCGCCGCCCATCAATGGGTAGAAGGTCAGGGCGTAATGCCGGGCTTCGTCGTCCTTGGTCCAGGTGACGCGTTCGATCTTGGCCACCGTGTGCTGCTCGACGGTCTGCTTGAGCTGGGGCAGGTACGGCTTGAGCGGTTCGAAGGCGAGGAAGATCGGCTGGTTCAGGGCTTCGTCCAGGCGCGTGCCGGAGAGGGCGCTGGCTTCCTGGTTCCATTGGGTCACGTAGAGTTGCTCGTCGAGGGCGATCAGCGCCGACGGCATGGAGTCGATGATGCTGTTGAGGTAGTTCTGGAAGCCCGTGAGTTTTTTCTCGATCTTGCTTCGTACCTGGACTTCCAACTCCAGCTTGCGATTGGTATGGCGGGTTTCTTCCGCCAGGCCCTGGGCCTGGTCGTAGGCGGCCTGGGAGTCGTCCCGCGCGCGCTTGAGTTGCTGTTCTCGGGCTTCGATCCGCGACAGCATGGTATTGAATGCCTCGGCCAGGCTGCCGATCTCGTCGTGGTTGCCCCTTGCGGCGCGCAGGGCATAGTTCTCCTCGCGGGTGACTTGGCGTGACAGCTCTTCGAGT
Organism: Pseudomonas sp. OA65; assembly: GCF_017498305.1. NCBI lineage: Bacteria > Pseudomonadati > Pseudomonadota > Gammaproteobacteria > Pseudomonadales > Pseudomonadaceae > Pseudomonas > Pseudomonas sp. OA65. The sequence continues at coordinate 117,569 of NZ_JAGDEZ010000012.1, read as the reverse complement.
TGATGAATCGGCTGTGTGATCAGGCGTTTGATCTGCTGGGCAATGATCAACCACAGCAACACGCTGAAGATCAGGATGCCGAGACTGGCGGTCAGGGTGCCGGTGTAGAACGCGGTCGGCAATTCGCTGCTGGCCACCAGCAATAGATGGCCGGGTGCCGTGCCGGGGCGGGGCAGGGTGATGACCTGGTTGCTGCGAAACTCACCGGCCTGCCAGGCCTGCATGTTGCGGTAATGGTCCGGCAGCTTGAGCTTTTCGCCCTGTTGCAGTTGTGCCAGGCGTTCGCCCTGGCCATCGTACAAGGCCGCGGCCCTGAGCGGTGCGTAGCTGTTGAGCTCGTCGAGCAGGCGCTGGGCGCTTGGCGGCGATTGCAGGGCGTCGGAGATCAGGCTCGGGTTGGCGATCAGCCGGCCAATGGTCTGCAGGGCCTGGGGCGCCATGCTTTCCTGGGAAATGTAGTAGGCGGCGCTGATAAAGGTCAGGTTGGCCACCAGCAGGACAGTGGTCAACAACACCAACAGGGCGGCCAGCAGTTTCTGGCCGACCGGGAGGTTTTCAAGGCGCTGGCGCAATGGCATCAGACTCGTCGCTAAGAAGGAACACGAGGCCAGCGTAGCCGCTGCTCAGTCGCTGGGCAATCCGAGGTTGTCCAAGTGGACAATCAGTCGCTGGCGCAGCTGTTCCAGGTGCGGCACGCTCAGCTCGTGGCGTTGGGCGATCTTGCAGGCGTAACCGAGCAAGTAGCTGATTTCGGTGCGACGCCGATTGGCCACGTCTTGGTACATCGAGGAGTAATTGGCGGCCGTGGCCTGGATCACCCGTTCGACTTCCGGCTGCAAATCCTCGGCCGCCGCGGGCTGGCCGCAACGTTCGAGCAGGTCAGTGAGCTCCGCGCACAAGGTCGCGACTTCGCAGCGGTGTTCCTGCAAGCCACCGTTCTTGCAGTGATGCAGCACGGTCAGTGGATTGATCGCGCAATTGAGCGCCAACTTGCGCCAGAGGCGCGTGAGGATGTCGGCGCTCCATTCATGGGGAATGCCGGCGGCGGTCAGGTCGTCCAGCCAGAACGGCGCGACCGGGTGCGCCGGGTCGCCCAGCCAGGTATAGCCGTGGCCGGCGAACACCACACGCCAGTCACCGTCGCGGAACGCGCCTTCGGTGCTGGAGGCGCTGATGCAACGGGCCTGGGGCACACAGTTGGCCACCGCGTCCTGGCTGCCGAGGCCGTTCTGCAACAGGATCAGTTCCGACTCGGCGCTCAGGCGATGGGCCACCGAGGCCACGGCGGCTTCCGCGTCGTAGGCTTTGCAGGCCAACAGCAGGCGCTTGATTGGCTCCGGGCTGTCCGCCGTTTCGCCCGGCACCGGGTAGCGCTGCGCCTGGCCTTGTTCCACCAGGGTCAGGCCGCCGGCGTTGCGGTAGGCCTGCAAGCGCGCTTCGCTGCGCAGCACCAACCGCACCGGCAACCCGGCCCGGGCCAGGCGCGCGGCCCACAACGTGCCGAGACTGCCGGCCCCGAGGACATGCCAGGTGGTCGACATCAGTTTTTTGCTCGGATTGATGCAGGCATCGGAGGGCTCGCAGTGTCGGCAGGAAAAGAGCCGTTATAATGAGCCCGATTTTAACCACAAGCCAAGCGCGCGCCGTTGATACTGGCGCGCCTTTTTATTTGGAGAACACTACATGCCGTCATTCGACGTGGTATCCGAACTGGACAAGCACGAAGTCACCAACGCGGTTGAAAACGCCGTCAAGGAACTCGACCGTCGTTATGACCTCAAGGGCAAGGGCAGTTTCGAGTTCAAGGAAAAAGACCTGACCGTGAACCTGACCGCCGAGGCCGACTTCCAGCTCGAGGCGATGATCGAGATCCTCAAGCTGGCGCTGGTCAAGCGCAAGATCGATGTGCAGTGCCTTGAAGTCAAGGACGCCTATGCCTCGGGCAAGTTGATGAAGCAGGAAGCCGTGCTCAAGGAAGGTATCGACAAGGAACTGGCCAAGAAGATCGTCGCTCATATCAAGGACGCCAAGCTCAAGGTACAAGCCGCCATCCAGGGCGAGCAGGTGCGGGTCACCGGCAAGAAACGTGACGACTTGCAAGAAGCCATTGCGGCACTGCGCGCCAAGGCATTCGACATGCCCCTGCAATTCAATAATTTTCGCGACTGATTTCGGATTTTCGCGGTTACCGTGGCGAGGGAGCTTGCTCCCGCTTGGGTGCGCAGCACCCATCAATAGGGCCGCTACGCAGCCCAGCGGGAGCAAGCTCCCTCGCCACACAATGCCGCGTGCAACAGGAATAAGGAGAGTTAGATGGACTTGAACGCTGAAGTGGACAACCTGGTCAAGGCTTCCCAGACCTGGATTCCCATGATCATGGAATACGGCAGCCGCGTGCTGCTGGCCGTCATCACCCTGGCCATCGGCTGGTGGTTGATCAACAAAGTGACGCAGAAACTGGGTGCGCTGTTGGCCCTGCGTAACGCCGACCTGGCCCTGCAAGGGTTTATCAGTACCCTGGCCAACATCATCCTGAAGATATTGCTGATCGTCAGCGTCGCTTCGATGATCGGTGTGGAAACCACTTCGTTCGTCGCCGCCATCGGTGCCGCCGGCCTGGCGATTGGCCTGGCCTTGCAAGGCAGCCTGGCGAACTTCGCCGGTGGCGTGCTGATCTTGCTGTTCCGTCCGTTCCGCATCGGTGACTGGATTGAAGCCCAGGGGGTCGCGGGAACTGTGGACAGTATCCAGATTTTCCACACGGTGATTCGTACCGGTGACAACAAGACCGTGATCGTGCCCAACGGCAATCTGTCGAACGGCATCATCACCAATACCAACCGCCAGCCGACCCGCAAGGTCGTGTTCGACGTCGGCGTGGATTACCAGGCCAACCTGCAAAAGGCCCGGGAAGTGTTGTTGGAGTTGGCCAAGGATGAACGCGTGCTGGCAGATCCGGCGCCTGAAGCAGTGATTTCTACCTTGGGCGACAGTGCGATCACGGTGTCGTTGCGTATTTGGGTCAAGACTGCGGATTATTGGAATGTGATGTTCATGCTTAATGAGCAGGCGCGGGATCGCTTGAAGGACGCGGGCATTGATATTCCGTTTCCACAGCGCGTGATTCGAGTGGTTCAGGAAGGGGCCGCGCAATAACGATCTGAATATAACTTGGCACTGGGGTCAGGTTATGTTTAGTTAGCTTGCTATTTAAAAGTTTAGCTAAATCTGACATTGCAGTGGATATAAAAAAACCGCTCACCTGGATCAGGTGAGCGGTTTTTGTTTGTCGCGGGTGAAGCTATCGAACTAGCACTGAATTACAAGATGCTCAGTGGGTATTCGACGATGAAGCGGAAGTCGTTGTTGTCGCTGCCAACACCGGTGCTACCACGATAGAACGCGCTACGAACACGGAAAGACAGGTCTTTTGCTGGACCGCTCTGCATGACGTATTTGGTTTCGAAGTCAAGTTCGTGTTCTTTGTTGTCACTATCGTCGCCAACGGTGATGTTGTCGCCTCGGACGTAGCGAGTCATGAAGCTCAGGCCAGGAACGCCGTAGGTCTTCATGTTCAGGTCGTAGCGACCCTGCCAGGAGCGCTCGTCCTGATTGTTGAAGTCGGAGTATTGGATGGAGTTGGCGAGGAAGATAGTGCCGCCACCGTCAACGCCATACGCGTAACCGCTATCACCGGTGGAGCGCTGGTGAGCCACGGTGAACTTGTGGGCGCCGATGCTATAGGCTGCTGCGAGGGACCAGATGCGGTTGTCGATGTCGCCGCTGCGCTCTTGACCCTGGCTCTTGCTGTCGTAGCCGTTGAAGTCGAAGTTCACGGACTGATCTTCGTTGATCGGCAGGGTGTAGTTCAGGTTGATGTACTTCTTCTTGAAGTAATCTTCAACGTCGGAAGCAGCCACGCCAGCTACGAAATTATCGGTGAACTGGTAGGTTGCACCTGCAATGTTGGCGGAGGTCAGGCCAGGATTACGGATACCGGTATCGCTGTCACGACCATTGATGCTGTCACGGCCCATGCCAGTTTGTGCGCTGAGGGAAGTGAAGCGACCTGCGCTCAGTTCCAGACCCTTGATTTCCTTGCTGGTGATCAAGGTGCCGGTGGCTACTTCAGGCAGCAGACGGCTGTCATCGGTGGAGAACACTGGGCTGCTGGTGAACTGGTTACCGTATTTCAGAACGGTGTCGGACAGACGGAATTTAACCGCGCCGCCAGCCTTCGATTGAGTTTTTTCCAGGTCGCCATCGGCGTCTTGGGCGAACAAACCGTTACCAGCACGACCAGTGCCACCGTCGAATCGGGCCGAGCCCAATGCGAAGGCGTCAACGCCTACACCGACGGTACCTTGGGTAAAGCCCGACTCGTAAATAGCGCGTACGCCAAGGCCGGCCTCTTCACGATAGCTTTGCTCGTCACTAGCGTTGTTCTTCCAATCACGATTCATGTACAGCATGCGGCTCAGAACGTTCAAGCTCTGATCTTCAAAAAAGCCCTTGGATTCTTCCTGGGAAGAGGCCACTGCGAACTGCGAAACGCTGGCCGATACAGCCAGTGCGATCATGCTCCACTTCATCACGCGCATCGTGATTTGCTCCTTTGGTTTTTAGAAGAGTACTGCCGTCCCACCTGTTTTTTTATCTGGGCGGCTCTTTCTTTTTGTGTCGGCGCAAACTTATATCACGTCGACATTCTTTGGCGATACTTGCCCATTCAACCTTTCAGCTTCTTTACGACCCTGTCGCCAATGGCTCGATCCATGTCGCATTTCAGCTGTTCCGACGCAACCGTATTCACAACTTTTATGTTGTTTTCTTTTTTCGGCATCGGTGTAAAGAGTCCGTCGTTACCGCGTTTGAAGCTCCTGTGGGCAGCCTTGCCACTTTAATTTGTGTGTCGGCAGGTTCTCGCTTCCGGCGAGCCCCTTGGACAGTGCGAGTATGAATGCAACAAGCATGCTCAAACCCGGATTTCGTTTACATTTTTTTCACATTTCACCGGTTGACGCGGTGAAACCTCATGAAACCGGGCTCCAAAGGCCTTGTTTTAAATAGGGTTGACTCGTGCGGGCTCCCGTGTTTGGCATCGGCAAATTCGGCAAGACAATCAAAAACGTTACCGGTTCACCCTACCCAGTGAGTAAATCACGGATGCTTTGTGCACTGAGCGTAGACGCACTGTGCTGTTTTGGTGCAAAAAAAATTCAGGTTGTACGAAAATCTTACAACGTCGAGGTTTTGCCTGGGCCCTGGCACGGTCCTTCCAGGGCATTGCCGTGCCGCTTGCGCTGTGTTGGTGCGCCACTGGCACAGGTTGATGCCGCTTGTTGCAAAAAAACGTTCGAAGAACCGGGCGCCGGGACGCTACGCAGTGATCGATCCGGCGTTCGCGGGTATGCTGCACCCCTGTGTCCGACGCAGGCCTGCGGGCCGTTGAGCCGGGCAGAATCGATAACGAGGAGTACGCGCGGTGTTTGCCTTAGATCCACGACTGCAACAAGATACATTGCCTATCGGCGATTTCCCGTTGTGCCGTTTGCTCTTGTCCAACGACTCCAACTACCCGTGGTTCATCCTCGTGCCGCGGCGGGAAGATATCAGCGAATTATTTCAATTGGATGACGCTGATCAACAACAACTGTGGAAAGAAACCACGTCGCTGGCCGAAACCCTCAAGGATTCGTTCGATGCGGATAAGATGAACGTTGCAACCTTGGGTAACGTCGTCAGTCAATTGCACATGCATGTCATCGTGCGCAAGCGCGATGATGCCGCCTGGCCTGCGCCGGTCTGGGGCAAGCATCCGGCCCAGCCTTATAATGCGGGGCAGGTCGCGGCCATTCGCGAACGGTTGCGAGTGGCCCTGGCCGATGATTTCAAGTTTCTGGAGGGCTGAACCATGAACCTCGAAGAACGCGTAACCGATCTGGAAAGCCGCCTGGCGTTCCAGGATGACACCATCCAGGCATTGAACGATGTGCTGGTGGCGCAGCAGCGGGTGGTCGAGCGTCTGCAGCTGCAAATGGCGGCGTTGCTCAAGCGCCAGGAAGAAATGGCCGGGCAATTCGAGTCGTTCGAGGAAGAAGCGCCGCCGCCTCACTACTGACGTGGGCCGATTTCCAGGCATTAAAAAACCGCGAGCAGCCAGGCTGCATCGCGGTTTTTTTACGCTTGGATCAGCGGCGCGGCAGCGCGGCGATCACATCTTCGGCTTGCAGGCCCTTGTCGCGGTTCATCACGGAGAACTCCACGCGCTGGCCTTCCACCAGGACGCGATGGCCTTCGCCACGAATGGCCCGGAAATGCACGAAAATGTCATCGCCGGAGTCGCGGGAGATGAAGCCGAAACCCTTGGACGTGTTGAACCACTTCACCGTGCCGGTATCGCGGTTGGACATGTCGTAGTTCTGCGCAGCGGCGGCCGGCGACGACTTCTTGTAGAAGCTGACGGCCAGGTGCAGTGCCACGGCGAACAGCGCCGCGGCCAGGCTGAACAGGATGGCCGGTTGGCCGCCGATTTCCGGCATGGGTGCCAACAGGGCCAGGGTTTGCAAGGCAACGGCCAGCACCAGCAGGGCGCTGACAAGGTTTTGCAGTTGGTGACGTGGACCTTTGTTCCAGTAAGGGATGACAGGCGCAAGGGTCAGGTTGAGCAGGCCGAAAAAGGCCAGGTACAGTGCATCGGGATGTTGCAGGTAAGGTGTGGCTTCGGAACCCAGGCTAGGGATGAAGGACAGCAGCAGGGCAGCTGCGCCCATTAGCAAGTGGACGATTTTCAACATTTTGATTGGCTCACGGTTAAGACAGATCACAAGGAAGAGCGGGTCGGGGACGGTTCGCTTCGAAACAATGAGAGGCGTTGGACACGTACCCGAATCAGCCTATGCGCTACGCTCGGGAAAATAAGCGTAGCGACACACTGCCTATTTAACAGCAAAGCTGGAGCCTTCTCAAACCCGTTACGGGCGCGCACCGCGCTGTTCGTCGGCCAGAAAAGCTTTGCCGATGTTCGAGGGTGCCAGGCAAGCGGCGTCGAATTGCGCAAGGTGTCGGAACCGTGAGTCGCCCTGGCTTGTCGGTTCTGGAGGGCTGGCGATCTGTCGCAGGCCGCAGGCGGCCAAAACCACTAGAGTGGGTAGGGCTGTTGTCGAATTCATCACCCTCGGGAGATCAAGCAAATGGCAATTGATATCGGTATCAGTGAAGAAGACCGCAAGTCCATCGTCGACGGGCTGTCGCGCCTGCTGTCGGACACCTACGTGCTGTACCTCAAGACCCACAATTTCCACTGGAACGTCACAGGGCCGATGTTTCGGACCCTGCACCTGATGTTCGAGGAGCAATACAACGAGCTGGCCCTGGCGGTGGACCTGATTGCCGAGCGAATCCGCGCCCTGGGCTTCCCGGCTCCGGGCGCTTACTCAGTGTATGCGCGCTTGTCCTCCATTAAAGAAGAGGAGGGCGTGCCGGCCGCCGAAGACATGATCCGGCAACTGGTGGAGGGCCAGGAAGCGGTAACACGTACGGCCCGTGGCATCTTTCCTTTATTGGACAAGGTCAGTGACGAGCCCACCGCTGACCTGTTGACCCAGCGCATGCAGGTTCACGAAAAGACCGCGTGGATGCTGCGCGCGTTGATCGAAGGCCAATAATCGAGCGGATGATGACCGGGCGTGGGGCGCATTGCCTGCATCTGCTGTGTAGGACCGCGTAATTCGTCGCCGGCCAGCTGTTGGCTTGTCCTACGTCCATGGTCATAAAGTCGTCTAGAACTGGCGATGCCGTTGAGCTTCTATAGAGCCACGGATGGGTTGTTCCAACCCAGAGGCTCGTATGGCAAAGGAGTGTCAACGGTATGATTCAAGGAAAAGACCCCGGAGAGGCGCGGCGGGGGCGTTTTCAGCCCATCAGCGTCGACCCGTTCGTCCAAGGGTTCGATATGCAACTGGCCCGGCCCCTGGCCCGATCCATTCGTCTGAACGGGTTCGCCACCTGTCTGCGGCTGGAACAGGTCTATTGGGAGATCCTCGGCGACATGGCCGAGCTCAACCGCTGCTCCATCAGCACATTGCTGTCCCATGTGGACAGGGAAGTGCACCTGCGGCATGGCGGGGTACGCAATTTCAGCGGGTTGGTGCGTGTGGTCTGCGTGGTGCACAGCTTGAAAGAGGCGGGAATGGATCATCGTGTGGTCTAGCCCCGTCAATGGTTGCGAGCGCGGTGTCCCCCAGGGGAATGAGTTCATTCGTGGCGAGGGAGCTTGCTCCCGCTGGGCTGCGCAGCAGCCCTCTTTGTGAGCGCTTCGCACTCAAGCGGGAGCAAGCTCCCTCGCCAGGATGAGTCGCGCAAGCCGTTAATGAACAAAAGGATCGGCAATGACTGTGCGGTCTTACGGCTGCACAGGCCGCATTTAATGGATATAATCCCGCTCTTTGCCGCAAAGCCTGCCTTTGCGCGTGTAACCTGATCGCCGAGACAACCCCATGCCGATGTACGACTATCAATGTGCTTCCTGTGGTCATCAGATGGAAGCCATTCAAAAGATCAGCGCGGCACCGCTGGTCGACTGCCCTGCCTGCCAGGCGCCGGAGCTGAAGAAGATGCTGTCCATGCCAGGTTTCCGCCTCGGTGGTACCGGCTGGTATGAAACCGACTTCAAGACCGGCGCCAAGAAAAACCTGGCCGGTGGCGACAAAGCTGATTGAGTTGAATACGCGCGAGTTCTTGCACGGGCAGGGCCTCCAACCGAATGTCGAATTACGAGAAGTGAAACCACTACCATGATGCGCAGCCATTATTGCGGCCAACTGAACGAAAGCCTGGAAGGTCAGGAAGTTACTCTTTGCGGATGGGTCCATCGTCGCCGTGACCATGGCGGGGTGATTTTCCTCGATATCCGTGATCGTGAAGGCCTGGCCCAGGTGGTGTTCGATCCGGACCGCGCTGAAACCTTCGCCACCGCCGACCGCGTGCGCAGCGAATACGTCGTGAAGATCACCGGCAAGGTGCGCCTGCGCCCGGCCGGCGCCGGCAACGCCAACATGGCGTCGGGCATGATCGAAGTGCTGGGCTACGAGCTGGAAGTGCTCAACGAAGCGGAAACCCCGCCGTTCCCGCTCAACGAATACTCCGACGTGGGCGAGGAAACCCGCCTGCGCTACCGCTTCATCGACCTGCGTCGCCCGGAAATGGCCGAGAAGCTGCGCCTGCGTTCGCGCATGACCACCAGCATCCGTCGTTACCTGGACGAGAACGGCTTCCTCGACGTCGAGACGCCGATCCTGACTCGCGCCACGCCGGAAGGCGCCCGCGACTACCTGGTGCCGAGCCGTACCCACCCTGGCAGCTTCTTCGCCTTGCCGCAATCGCCACAGCTGTTCAAGCAACTGCTGATGGTGGCTGGGTTCGATCGCTACTACCAGATCGCCAAGTGCTTCCGCGACGAAGACCTGCGTGCCGACCGTCAGCCTGAGTTCACTCAGATCGACATCGAGACCAGCTTCCTCGACGAAAAAGACATCATGGGCCTGACCGAGGGCATGATCCGCAACCTGTTCAAGGAAGTGCTGGGCCTGGAGTTCGGCGAGTTCCCGCACATGACCTTCGAAGAGGCCATGCGTCGCTACGGTTCCGACAAGCCGGACCTGCGTAACCCGCTGGAACTGGTGGACGTGGCCGACCAGCTCAAGGACGTCGAATTCAAGGTGTTCAGCGGCCCGGCCAACGACCCGAAATGCCGTATCGCCGCCCTGCGTGTTCCAGGCGGCGCGAGCATGCCGCGCAAGCAGATCGACGACTACACCAAGTTCGTCGGCATCTACGGTGCCAAGGGCCTGGCGTACATCAAGGTCAACGAGCGCGCCGCCGGTGTCGATGGCTTGCAATCGCCGATCGTGAAGAACATTCCGGAAGCCAACCTCAACGTGATCCTCGATCGCGTCGGTGCGGTTGACGGCGACATCGTCTTCTTCGGCGCCGACAAGGCCAAGATCGTCAGCGAAGCCCTGGGCGCGCTGCGGATCAAACTGGGCCACGACCTCAAGCTGCTGACCTGCGAGTGGGCACCGATGTGGGTCGTTGACTTCCCGATGTTCGAAGAAAACGACGACGGCAGCTTCTCTGCGCTGCACCACCCGTTCACCGCGCCGAAGTGCTCGCCGCAAGAGCTGGAGGCCAACCCGGCCACCGCGCTGTCGCGCGCCTACGACATGGTCCTGAACGGCACCGAGCTGGGTGGCGGTTCGATCCGTATCCATCGCAAGGAAATGCAACAGGCGGTGTTCCGCCTGCTGGGCATCAGCGAAGCGGAGCAGGAAGAGAAGTTCGGCTTCCTGCTCGATGCCCTGAAATACGGCGCGCCGCCCCACGGTGGCCTGGCCTTCGGCCTGGACCGCCTGGTGATGCTGATGACCGGCGCCCAGTCGATCCGTGAAGTGATCGCGTTCCCGAAAACCCAGAGCGCGGCCGATGTCATGACCCAGGCGCCGGGCGTGGTGGACGCCAAGGCGTTGCGCGAGTTGCACATCCGCCTGCGTGAACAGCCAAAGGCTGAGTAAGGCTGGCACCTGAGAGGGCGCATCTTCGGATGCGCCTTTTCATTGGTGTCGATATTTCTGATTGCCGGCCACTGCGTGCGCGCAGGGCGGGCAATGTTCCAAAAAGAAACGGAGCGAGTTATGGCAGGTCATTCCAAGTGGGCGAACATCAAGCACCGCAAAGAACGTCAGGATGCCAAGAGAGGCAAGATCTTCACCAAGTGGATCCGTGAGCTGACGGTCGCGGCCCGCCAGGGCGGCGGCGATCCGGGTTCCAACCCGCGCCTGCGCCTGGCCCTGGACAAGGCCTTGGGTGCCAACATGAGTCGCGACATCATCGACCGGGCCATTGCCCGTGGCGCCGGTGCAACCGAGGCGGATAACGTTGAAGAGCTGACCTACGAAGGTTACGGCCCGGGCGGCGTGGCGGTGATGGTCGAATGCATGACCGACAACCGCAACCGTACCGCCGCCGCCGTGCGTCATGCATTCAGCAAATGCGGTGGCAACCTAGGCACCGATGGCTCGGTGGCCTATCTGTTCGAACGCAAGGGGCAGATCAGCTTCGCCCCGGGCCTCGATGAGGATGCCCTGACGGAGGCGGCCCTGGAGGCCGATGCCGATGATGTGGTCAGCCATGAAGACGGTTCGTTCGACGTGTTCACGTCGTTCGCCAGCTTCTATGCCGTGCGCAACGCCCTGGAGGCGGCCGGCTTCAAGCCAGCCGACGCGGAAATCGTCATGCAGCCGACCACCAGTGCCGAACTGGACCTGGAAGGTGCTGAAAAGGTGTTGAAGCTGATCGACATGCTGGAAGACCTGGATGACGTGCAGAACGTTTATTCCAACGCTGATATTCCGGAGTCGGTGGCTGAACAGCTGGGCTGATAGCGTTGTGGGAACAACGATCTCGTTCGGTTATGCGTAGGTGCTTTATGTGGGAGCGAGCCTGCTCGCGATAGCGTTGGTCCAGCTTGCAAAAATGTTTGCAGTGATACCGCTATCGCGAGCAGGCTCGCTCCCACAGGTTCAAACAACTCCCCTTCAAACCGCAGGCGCTATGACTTTAATCCTTGGTATCGACCCTGGTTCGCGCATCACCGGCTACGGTGTGGTTCGCGATACCGGGCGCGGCTGCGTGTACGTTGCGTCGGGTTGCATCCGCACCGGTGCAGGTGAACTGCACGAGCGTTTGCAGATCGTTTATCGCGGCGTGCGCGAAGTCATCCAGACCTACGGCCCGGTGACCATGGGCATCGAACGGGTCTTCATGGCGCGCAACGCCGATTCGGCCCTGAAGCTGGGGCAGGCCCGGGGCGCGGCCATTGTGGCGGGCGCCGAAGAGAACCTGGAGATCGCCGAGTACACCGCGACCCAGGTCAAGCAGGCCGTCGTCGGCACGGGTGCGGCGAACAAGGAGCAGGTGCAGATGATGGTGATGCACTTGTTGAAACTGGTCAGCAAGCCACAGATCGATGCTTCCGACGCCCTGGCCATCGCCATTTGCCATGCCCACACCCGTTCCAGCCTGTTGCCCCATGGCTTGGGAACCGCACGCAGTCGTGGCGGGCGCCTGCGTCTCTGATAGCATCAGCGCTTCATTCATGAACCCGAGCCCGTTGCGCCTGTATCGTCGGCCTGAATGCTCGTGTTGTTACTCGCCAGCCCGCGGGCTGGCTAAGCCCAAGGATCTGAAACGTGATTGGACGCTTGCGCGGCACCCTGGCTGAAAAACAGCCGCCGCACCTGATTCTGGATGTAAACGGCCTGGGCTATGAGCTGGAAGTGCCCATGACCACGCTGTATCGCTTGCCGTCGGTCGGCGAGCCGCTGACCCTGCACACCCATTTGGTCGTGCGCGAGGATGCGCAGTTACTCTATGGTTTCGTCGGCAAGCGCGAGCGGGATTTTTTCCGCGAGCTGATCCGCCTCAATGGCGTCGGCCCGAAACTGGCCCTGGCCTTGATGTCGAGCCTGGAAGTCGATGAACTGGTGCGCTGCGTGCAGTCCCAGGACACCTCGGCCCTGACCAAGGTCCCGGGGGTGGGCAAGAAAACCGCCGAGCGCCTGCTGGTCGAACTCAAGGACCGCTTCAAGGCCTGGGAGGCGGTGCCGGCCATGTTCGCCCTGGTGCCGAACCAGCCGGATGCGCCGGTGCCGGCGGTCAGCGCCGAAAACGATGCGGTCACCGCGCTGATCTCCCTGGGCTACAAGCCTCAGGAAGCCAGCAAGGCGATTTCCGCCATCAAGGAAAAAGGCCTGAGCACTGAAGACATGATTCGCCGTGCCCTGAAGGGAATGATTTAAGTGATTGAAGCTGACCGTCTGATCGCCGCCACGGGCGCGCCCCGTGACCGCGAGGAAATCCAGGATCGCGCGATTCGTCCTGTCAGCCTGGCCGACTACATCGGCCAGCCGACCGTGCGCGAGCAGATGGAGCTGTTCATCCAGGCTGCCCGTGGGCGTAGCGAATCGCTGGACCACACCCTGATCTTCGGCCCGCCGGGCCTGGGCAAGACCACCCTGGCCAACATCATTGCCCAGGAAATGGGCGTCTCGATCAAGAGCACATCGGGGCCGGTGCTCGAGCGGCCGGGCGACCTGGCGGCGCTGCTGACCAACCTTGAGCCCCATGACGTGTTGTTCATCGACGAAATCCATCGGTTGTCGCCGATCGTCGAAGAAGTGCTGTACCCGGCGATGGAAGACTTCCAGCTCGACATCATGATCGGCGAAGGACCGGCGGCGCGCTCCATCAAGCTCGACCTGCCACCGTTCACCCTGGTGGGCGCCACCACCCGCGCCGGCATGCTGACCAACCCGCTGCGGGACCGTTTCGGTATCGTCCAGCGCCTGGAGTTCTATAACAACGCCGACTTGGCGACGATCGTCAGCCGCTCGGCGGGCATTCTCGGGTTACCGCTGGACCCCGACGGTGCCTATGAGATTGCCCGGCGTGCCCGGGGCACGCCGCGGATCGCCAACCGCCTGCTGCGCCGGGTCCGGGATTTTGCCGAAGTCCGGGCCAAGGGCCACATCACCAAGCCGATTGCCGACCTGGCGTTGAACCTGCTGGACATCGACGAGCGAGGCTTCGACCATCAGGACCGGCGCCTGCTGCTGACCATGATCGAGAAGTTTGACGGTGGCCCAGTGGGCGTGGACAGCCTGGCGGCGGCCATCAGCGAAGAACGCCACACCATTGAGGATGTGTTGGAGCCTTACCTGATCCAGCAGGGCTACATCATGCGCACCCCACGCGGGCGCGTGGTGACCCGCCATGCCTACCTGCACTTTGGCTTAAACATCCCGACACGAATGGGCGAGATGCCGGTGGTAGACGAATTCCTCGATGCCGTGGACGATTGAACGCGCTCTGTACGCCGACTTTTTTCCGGTTCGTGCTGTCCCAGACGACGCCTGGAGCGTCAATGCGTTCGAGAATGAAAAAACAGTTGCCTGGCCGATTGGCAACCTGAGGAGTAAGCACTAGAGTATGCGCGCGCAAAACGGGCTGGAGTCGTTCGCACATCGCTGTCGCGTTTATTACGAGGACACCGATGCTGGCGGCATCGTCTACTACGTCAATTACCTCAAGTTTATGGAACGGGCTCGAACCGAACGGCTGCGGGAACTGGGTTTTGCCCAATCCGCGCTGGCAGGGGAGGACCTGTTATTCGTCGTGCATTCCAGCGAAGCGCGCTACCACGCGCCGGCGCGACTGGACGACGAGCTGATGGTAAGTGCCGATGTCATCGAATTGAACCGTGTCAGCCTGCGTTTCAAGCAGCAGGTCAGGCGGGCTACGGATAACGTGCTGCTCTGTGAAGGGCAGTTTTTGGTGGCCTGTGTGCGCACCCATAGTTTGAAACCCCGGGCCATTCCCGAAGCTCTACGCGCGGCCTTTGCCGGCGTGAGCGGCGCGGGTACACACTCAGAGCAGGAGATAAAGCGTGGAAGCTAACGTCGTCGACCATTCCTCCATGTGGAGCCTGGTCAGCAATGCCAGCGTCGTGGTGCAACTGGTAATGCTGACCCTGGTAGCCGCATCGGTGACCTCATGGATCATGATCTTTCAGCGCAGCAACATGCTGCGCGCCGGTCGCCGTGCCCTGGAGAGCTTCGAAGAGCGCTTCTGGTCCGGCATCGACCTGTCCAAGCTGTATCGCCAGGCCGGCAGCAACCCGGACCCGGATTCGGGCGTCGAGCAGATCTTCCGTGCCGGTTTCAAGGAGTTCTCGCGCCTGCGCCAGCAGCCGGGTGTCGACCCTGAAGCGGTGATGGAAGGTGTGGCCCGTGCCATGCGCGTCGCCATTTCCCGCGAGGAAGAAAAACTCGAACAGGGCCTGTCGTTCCTGGCCACCGTCGGTTCGGTCAGCCCGTACATCGGTCTGTTCGGTACCGTGTGGGGGATCATGAACTCCTTCCGCGGCCTGGCTTCCGCCCAGCAAGCGACCCTGGCCACCGTGGCCCCGGGCATCGCCGAGGCACTGATCGCCACCGCCATCGGTCTGTTCGCGGCCATCCCGGCCGTTATCGCCTACAACCGCTTCGCTGCCCGCAGCGAAATGCTGACCGGCCGTTACTACACCTTCGCCGATGAATTCCAGGCGATCCTGCACCGCAAAGTGCACACCAGCGAAGAATAAGCAGGTATTTCCCAATGGCTTTAATCGCTCGAGCCCGAAAAAAGCGCAAGCCGGTTGCCGAGATGAACGTGGTGCCCTACATCGACGTGATGTTGGTGCTGCTGGTCATCTTCATGGTGACCGCGCCCATGCTCAATCAGGGCGTGAAGGTCGATCTGCCCA
Source organism: Pseudomonas sp. OA65 (assembly GCF_017498305.1). NCBI lineage: Bacteria > Pseudomonadati > Pseudomonadota > Gammaproteobacteria > Pseudomonadales > Pseudomonadaceae > Pseudomonas > Pseudomonas sp. OA65. Next base: position 102,208 of record NZ_JAGDEZ010000012.1, on the reverse strand, counting down.
AGGTTTCCAGCGAAGCCTTGCCGCAGGACAACAACACCCAGGTACTGACCATTTCGATCAAGGCTGACAAGACCTATTACTGGAACCTTGGCAGCGAAGTCGATACCGAGAAGCAGCAGGACCGGGCCATGACCTTGCCGCAGATGACCGACGCGGTGACCAAGATCATCAATGCCGGCAACAGCAACGGCAAGCGCACCCAGGTCTTCATTCGCGGCGACAAGACCGTCGACTACGGTGCCGTGATGGGCGCCATGGGCGGCCTGCAGAAAGCCGGGGTCGGTAATGTTGGCTTGATCACCGAGGCCCCCTGATGCAGCAACAGCGAGAGCCGTCCGCCTCGGAAAGCTACTTCTGGCCCAGTGTCCTGGCCATCGGCCTGCATGTGCTGGTGTTCGGCATGCTGTTCGTCAGTTTTGCCATGACCCCGGAGCTGCCGCCGGCCAAGCCGATCGTGCAGGCGACGTTGTACCAGCTCAAGTCGAAAAGCCAGGCCACTACGCAGACCAACCAGAAGCTTGCCGGTGAGGCGAAGAAATCCGCCGCGCGCCAGACCGAAGTCGAGCAGATGGAACAGAAGAAGGTCGAGCAGGAAGCGATAAAGGCCGCGGAACAAAAGAAAGAGGAAGCGGCTCAAAAGGCCGAGGAAGCCAAGAAGGCCGATGAAGCGAAGAAAGCGGACGAGGCGAAAAAGGCTGACGAAGCCAAGAAAGCCGACGACGCGAAGAAAGCCGCCGAGGCCAAGAAGGCAGAAGAGAAACAATTGGCTGATATAGCCAAGAAGAAAGCCGAAGAAGAAGCCAAGAAAGCCGCTGAAGAAGAGGCCAAGAAAGCGGCCGCTGAAGAAGCGAAGAAAAAGATCGTCGAGGACGCCAAGAAGAAAGCGGCCGAAGACGCCAAGAAGAAAGCTGAAGCTGACGAGGCGAAAAAGAAAGTCGCCGAAGACGCGAAGAAGAAAGCCGCCGCCGACGCCGCCAAGAAAAAGGCCCAGGACGCAGCGCGTAAATCCGCCGAAGACAAAAAGGCCCAGGCCTTGGCAGATTTGCTTTCCGACACGCCTGAGCGCCAGCAGGCCTTGGCCGACGAACAGGGCGATGAAGTCGCCGGCAGCTACGATGATCTGATTCGCGCCCGAGCGGCGGAAGGCTGGGCTCGTCCACCTTCGGCGCGCAAAGGCATGACGGTAGTATTGCAAATCGGCATGTTGCCCGACGGTACGGTTACCTCGGTCAGCGTCGCCAAGTCCAGTGGTGACGGTCCGTTCGATGCTTCGGCGGTCGCAGCGGTCAAGAACATTGGGCGTTTGACGGAAATGCAAGGAATGAAGCCGAGCGACTTTGCTCCCTATCGTTCATTCAAGATGACATTCACACCTGAGGATCTAGCCTTGTGAGAAACCTTCTTCGATCAATGCTGGTCGTTATCTGCTGCCTGGCAGGGATAGCGGTAGCAGAGGAAAAGAACATCCTGGTCACCAGCGGCAGCGACCGGGCCACCCCGATCGCCGTCGTACCGTTCGGCTGGCAGGGCGGTAGCGTCCTGCCGGACGACATGGCGGAAATCATCGGCAACGACCTGCGCAACTCGGGTTACTACGCGCCGATTCCGAAGCAGAACATGATCAGCCTGCCAACCCAGGCCAGCGAAGTCATCTACCGTGACTGGAAGGCCCTGGGCGCCCAGTACATCATGGTCGGTAGCATCGTTCCGGCCGGCGGCCGCCTGCAGGTGCAGTACGCCCTGTTCAACGTCGCCACCGAGCAGCAAGTGCTGACCGGCAGCGTGTCGGGCAGCGTCGATCAGTTGCGCGACATGGCGCACTACATCGCCGACCAGTCGTTCGAGAAACTCACCGGCATCAAGGGCGCGTTCTCCACCCGCATGCTCTACGTGACGGCCGAGCGCTTCTCCGAGAACAACACCCGCTACACCCTGCAGCGTTCCGACTATGACGGCGCGCGTGCGGTGACCCTGCTGCAATCGCGCGAGCCGATCCTGTCGCCGCGCTTTGCCCCCGATGGCAAGCGCATCGCCTATGTCTCGTTCGAGCAGAAGCGTCCGCGCATTTTCGTGCAGCACATCGACACCGGTCGTCGTGAGCAGATCACCAACTTCGAAGGCCTGAACGGCGCGCCAGCCTGGTCGCCGGACGGTTCGCGCCTGGCGTTCGTGCTGTCCAAGGACGGCAACCCGGACATCTACGTGATGAACCTGGCTTCGCGTTCGATCTCCCGCGTTACCAACGGCCCGGGCATCAACACCGAACCGTTCTGGGGCAAGGATGGCTCGACCATCTACTTCACCTCCGACCGCGGCGGCAAGCCACAGATCTACAAGACCAGTGCCGGTGGCGGCGGTGCCGAACGCGTAACTTTCGTCGGTAACTACAACGCCAACCCTAAACTGTCGGCGGACGAAAAGACCCTGGTCATGATCCATCGCCAGGATGGCTTCACCAATTTCAAGGTGGCGGCCCAGGATTTGCAGCGCGGTAGCGTAAAAATCCTCACTGATAGCACTCTGGACGAGTCACCTACTGTTGCGCCCAACGGCACCATGGTAATCTACGCCACCCGCCAGCAGGGCCGGGGAGTCTTGATGCTCGTGTCCATTAATGGACGCGTGAGGCTCCCGCTTCCTACCGCTCAAGGCGAAGTCAGAGAACCGTCCTGGTCCCCTTACCTGAACTGACGCGGCGCAATACGTTTTACTTAACACACTGGGGTTCATTAGGAGTTTCACGATGGAAATGCTGAAGTTTGGTAAATTTGCTGCGCTGGCTCTGGCCATGGCTGTAGCTGTAGGTTGCTCGTCCAAAGGCGGCGACAATGCCGGTGAAGGCGCTGTTGATCCAAACGCTGGTTACGGCGCTAACACCGGTGCAGTTGACGGCTCCCTGAGCGAAGAAGCTGCTCTGCGCGCAATCACCACCTTCTACTTCGAATACGACAGCTCGGACCTGAAGCCAGAAGCCATGCGCGCTCTGGACGTTCACGCCAAAGACCTGAAGTCGAACGGCGCTCGCGTTGTTCTGGAAGGCAACACCGACGAACGTGGTACTCGTGAGTACAACATGGCACTGGGCGAGCGTCGTGCGAAAGCCGTTCAACGCTACCTGGTACTGCAAGGTGTTTCCCCAGCTCAGCTGGAACTGGTTTCCTACGGCGAAGAGCGTCCAGTTGCTACCGGCAACGACGAGCAGTCCTGGGCTCAAAACCGTCGCGTCGAACTGCGTAAGTAATTCGTCATGCGAACGTGCCGTCGTGCTGTAACTGTTCTGGCTCTCAGCCTCGCGCCGCTTGCGGCGTGGGCTGCGGTTCCTGTGGTCGATAACGATGCCGGCTATAACAATAGCGGGAGCAGTTATCCGCCTGCAGGTTACGGTACGAACGGCGCCTATGCCGGGGGAGGGGTTTCGACCCCTGTCTCGGCACAGGGCCAGCTGTTCAACCAACTGCAGCAAATGCAGGATCAGATCTCGCGCCAACAAGGTGTGATCGAAGAACTGCAAAATGATATCTCGCGCATGAAGCAGGAAAGCCTGGAGCGATACCAGGATCTTGATCGGCGCATAGGAACCGGCGTTGCACCTGCCGCGACTCCTGAAAATTCTCCTGCCGGTGGCGACTTGAACGCCCCCGGTGCAGCCGCAGGCGCGGGGGCAGCCGCTCCGGCAGCACCTGCCGCCGGTGGCGAACCGGCTGATCCGGCGAAGGAAAAGCTCTATTACGATGCTGCCTTCGACCTGATCAAGGCCAAGGATTTCGACAAGGCCAGCCAGGCCTTTGCCGCTTTCCTGCGCAAATACCCAAACAGCCAGTACGCGGGCAATGCCCAATACTGGCTGGGCGAAGTGAACCTGGCCAAGGGCGACCTGCAAGGTGCCGGCCAGGCGTTCGCCAAGGTGTCGCAACTGTATCCCAAGCACGCCAAGGTGCCGGATTCGCTGTACAAGCTGGCTGACGTAGAGCGCCGCCTCGGTCACACCGACAAGGTGAAAGGCATTCTGCAGCAGGTGGTGGCCCAATACCCGGGTACATCCGCCGCCCAGCTGGCCCAGCGCGATCTGCAACGCATGTAAGCCGGCTTGAGCTGTTTTGAAGAAACCCGCGCCTGTCGCGGGTTTTTTCGTTAGAATTCACGCCCTTTTTATGAAACACGCTTTTTGGGATCTGCGCGTTGGCGGGGTTCCTTGAAGTGCCTGACGGAGGCGGACAGCCTGTTTAGCTGTTACGCCCGTGGCGACTATGCAAGACACATTGAGAATCACCGAAGTTTTTTACTCGTTGCAGGGTGAAACGCGAACGGCTGGGCTGCCCACGGTATTCGTGCGCCTCACCGGTTGTCCGCTGCGTTGCCAATACTGTGACAGCGCCTACGCCTTCAGTGGCGGCACCGTGCGAACCCTCGACGATATCCTGGAACAAGTGGCCGGTTATCGTCCGCGTTATGTCTGTGTCACGGGCGGCGAGCCCTTGGCGCAACCCAACGCTATCCCCTTGCTCAAGCAGTTGTGCGATGCCGGTTACGAGGTTTCGCTGGAAACCAGCGGCGCCCTGGATATCTCGGCCGTCGACCCGCGCGTCAGCCGCGTTGTGGACCTGAAAACCCCAGGCTCCAAGGAAGCGCATCGCAACCGCTATGAAAATATCGAACTGCTGACGCCCAACGACCAGGTCAAGTTCGTGATCTGTTCGCGGGAGGATTACGACTGGGCTGTGTCCAAGTTAATCCAGTACGGGCTCGATCAGCGGGCCGGCGAAGTGTTGCTATCGCCGAGCCACCACGATTTGAGCGCCCGGGACCTGGCGGATTGGGTGGTGGCGGATAACTTGCCGGTGCGCCTGCAATTGCAGCTGCATAAATATCTTTGGAATGACGAGCCGGGGCGCTGAGATGACTGAACATACGAACATGGCTGAAAAACGTGCGGTCATCCTGTTGTCCGGTGGCCTGGATTCGGCCACGGTCGTGGCCATGGCCCGTGCCGAGGGTTATCGCTGCTACACCATGAGTTTCGACTATGGCCAGCGCCACCGCGCCGAGCTGCACGCCGCCGAACGGGTGGCCCGGGACTTGGGCGCAGTGGAACACAAAGTCATCGGCTTGAACCTCAACGGTATCGGCGGTTCGGCCCTGACCGACAGCTCCATCGACGTGCCCGAGGCTCCAAGTGAAGGCATTCCGGTGACCTATGTGCCGGCGCGTAACACGGTGTTCCTGTCCTTGGCGCTGGGCTGGGCCGAAGTGCTGGGCGCCCGCGACATTTTCATTGGCGTCAATGCCGTGGATTACTCCGGCTACCCGGACTGCCGCCCGGAGTTCGTCGAAGCGTTCGAACGCATGGCCAACCTGGCGACCAAGGCCGGCGTGGAAGGGCAGGGTTTCCGCATCCAGGCGCCGTTGCAGAATCTCAGCAAGGCCGACATCGTCAAGGCGGGCGTGAAGCTTGGCGTGGACTACGGGCTTACCGTTTCCTGCTATCAGGCCGACGATCAGGGCCGCGCATGCGGCAAATGCGACAGCTGCCGCCTGCGTGCAGAAGGCTTTGCGGCGGCGGATGTGAGCGATCCAACCCGTTATTTTTGATTTATTTCAAATTAAGTGTTGAATAGTCCTTAGAAATCAGTATTATACGCGCCACCACACAGCGGGTCGTTAGCTCAGTTGGTAGAGCAGTTGGCTTTTAACCAATTGGTCGTAGGTTCGAATCCCACACGACCCACCATTTTTTGCTGTTTTAAAAGTCTGGAAGGCCCACGAAAGTGAGGATTTCCGGATTTTTTTTTGCCCATGAAAAAGCCCACCCTCCGAAGTCAATGCCGTTCACTTAAGGCAATCGGCAAACCCGTGGCGAGGGAGCTTGCTCCCGCTGGGCCGCGAAGCGGCCCCAAAACCTGCCAAGTGCGGCGTATCAGACACCGCACCCGCCGGTTTACGACTGCTTCGCAGCCGAGCGGGAGCAAGCTCCCTCGCCACAGGGTCATCATTTTTCTTAAGTGAACGGCATTGCACCCTCCGAAGGGGGGCTCAGAGCAGGCCCTCCTCGGCGCATACTTTCATGATCTGCTCGCGAAGCCAGATGTTGGCGCTGTTCTGGTTCGCTTTTTCGCTCCATATCATGTCCAGGGTAAAGTTCGGTAAGCCCGTGGGTGGCTGGCGTTCGCCGAATCGTTCTTGATCGCAGATCAATGCCTGGATGCGTCGGGGCAGTGTCAGGATAAAGTCGGTTCCAACGATCAGGTTCAACGCTGCTACGTAGCTGTTGGCTCTTGCGACTATCTTTCGGCTGTAACCCTGTTGAGCGAGCCAGCCATCGATCATGTTGGTGTCAGACGTCCAAGGTGTTGGAAATACGTGCTGGCGGGCGACAAACGCTTCCAGGCTGAAACTTTCTTGCGGCGCTGGGAAATTTTTATCGAGCACGCACACCAACTCGTCTTCGAGCAGCACCTGCGAGCGCAGACCCTTGACGTCGCCATGGAAGTGCGGCCCGAAACAGACGACAAGATCGAAGCGATCCTCTCGCAGTGCATCAACTGGAATATCCCGATGAAATTTCGTCGTGTTGATGACCACCGCAAAGCGCTTGCCGATGAAGCGTTTGACCAATTTGGGCAGGATCAGCAGTTCGAAGTATTCCGGCGCACAGAGGTTGAAGGTGATTTCTTCCTGATTCGGATCGAATGTCTGGAAACCGGAATGGCATTGATTGATTGCCTCTAGAACCCCCAGTATCTGGCCATACATGGCGGTGGCTTTATGAGTGGGGCGCATGCCGGAGCGGCTATTGATGAACAGCTCGTCTTCGAAACTGGTGCGCAGTTTCCTCAGGCAGTAGCTCACGGTTGACTGACTGACGCATAAGGCCTCGGCGACCTGGGTGACGCTGCCCTGTTCGTACACCGCCACAAAAACCGTCAGGTCTTGCATGTCCAGCTTTCTGAGTTGGTTACTGACCAGCATCAGCTCTTCTCGGCGTCATCCCTGCGTCTCTCTTTGTCCTGATGAAAGTCTCCATTTATACAGGAGCCTGGGGCTTTTATCCTTCAAGCAGGTGCTGGGCTCGCGACAAGCGCTGCTTAGTCGATATGCCGCGCGTATTGCTTGGGGTTGAAGCGCAGGACCATCAGCAGCATCAACGCCATGACGGCAGTGAGTGACCACCAGGCCCATTCGAAGCTGCCCAACTGATCGCGAATCATCCCGGCAATCAATGGCGAGAGCCCGGCGATCAGGTAGCCGATGCCCTGCACGAATGCGGTCAAGCCACCGGCCCGTCGTGGGTTGTCCAGGTGGTCGAGGGAGACGATCAAACTCATTGGGAACAGGCCGCCGATGCCCAGGCCCAAGAGGCAAGGCCACAACAGGCTAAAGCGTTCCGGGCTGAGGATCAGGCCGCAGAAGCCGCCGATGATCAGGGCCAGCAGGACGCTGAGGACCAGGCGTTTATCCCGGCTACGGTTGGCAATCGCCGGGGTGACGAGGCCGGACAGCACTTCCATGGCCGTGAGGAACCCCAGCAGCAGGCCCGCGTGTTGCTCGCTCCAGCCCTTCTCCACATAGTAAGGGGCCAGCCAGGCCAGTACACAGGTGTAGGAGGCGGTGCCCAGGCCGAAGAAAATCGCCAGCAGCCAAGCTCGGGAATTGCTGAAGAATGACGCTTGCTGCCGCACAGGCGCTCCGGGCAACGGGGTCACGGCTGCACGCTGGGCGTACCAGCAACCCAGTGCGATCAATGCCAACAGTGCCCAGATCGCCAGGCCGATGCGCCAGCTGCCAGTTTGCGACAGGACAAACGGCGAAAACGATGCGGCAAGCGCTGCCCCGCCCATGATCGACGTGACATACAAACCCATGAACAGCGAGACGTTGTCGGCGTAGCGCGACTTGATCAGCGCTGGCATCACCGCCTGGATCAACGCGATGCCGAGCCCGGCCAACACTGCGCTGACGATCAGCTCGGCGGCGCTGTCCAGGTACAAGCGCGATGCGGTGGCGATACCAATAATCAACAGCGACAGCACGATGGTGCGGTGCTCGCCGATGCGCAGGGCGATGCGCATGCCCAGGAACATCGCCAGGCCCATCGCCATGACCGGCAGCATGGTCAACAGCGAGGCGGTGCTGAAGCTCAGGGGGACCTCGCCGCGAATGGCGGATAACAGCGGCCCGACGGCGGCCATCGAGGGCCGCAGGTTCAGCGCTACCAACACGATGCTGACCATTAGCCAGACGGCATGGGTGCTTGAGGTTCGAACGTTTTCCATGACAGGGCCTTGGCTGGATAAAGCTTCATTTAGGCCAGGGCACCTAGCGATGGGCAAACTGAAAACTGGCAGGGCTTATCGAATAATTAAATGCCACCACCCGGCCTTTGTGGCGAAGGCGCTTGCTCCCGCTGGGCTGCATGTAGGAGCTATGCAGAAGCTATGCAGGAGCTATGCAGAAGCTGTGTGGAGCTGTCGAGTGCAACGAGGCTGCGATCTTTTCCCAGGCACTTGAGTCCCAAGCGAAAGATCAAGATCAAAAGATCGCAGGCTTCGCCAGCTCCTACAGAAGCCCGCGGGAGCAAGCTCCCTCGCCACGGATTGAGTGCCGGTCATTCCATCCCGGGGCTCAACGTCCCCAACCAAGCCACCAACCCCAGGATGACCACCGCCACGGAAAACTCCAGAACCATGCTGCGCCGCAGGGCATTCACCGCAACCCGGTGTTCGCCGCTCTGCCGGGCATTTTCCAGGAGTGGGCTCAGGTGAAAACGGTTCAACGCAGCGAACACCAGCATGGCCGTGAACAAGATAAGTTTGAGTGCCAGCAACTGACCATAAAGGCTGTCGAGCACCTCGACGATACTGGGGCCAACGATGAACAAATAATTGACCACCCCCGTCACGCCGATAACCACCACGATCACCGCTCCGGCGGTTTCAAATCCGGTCAATGTCCTGGCCAGTACCGCCAACTGCGGTTCGACCTGGCGGAGCAGCAGGGCAAACGCGGCCAAGGCACCGACCCAGCCACCGGCCGCCCACAAGTGCAGGAAGTCGGTGATGAAGTGCCAGCTACGGCGGCTGCCTTCGTCCATGGCGCCGTGGCCGGCCCAGGCCAACGTCGCCAGCGCCAGGGCCCCGCACAGTGTGACCAGGCCGAGGCTGACGGTCGGCCAACGCTGATTGAGTGTCACGGCGAAACCGGCCAGCACCAGCGCCGCCATGCGCAGTATCCAGGTCCAGCCGACATCGGTCTCCAGCACCATCATTTCAATGTGCGGCCACAGTTCGGCCCACTCCGAAACACCGCTCATGGCCCAGGCCATGCACGCCATGGCCGCCAGGGAAAGCAACCCACCGAGCACTGCCGTGGTCACCAGCAGCGGTGCGAAAGGCAACTGGGTACCCGACACCCGCTCCTGGCCTCGCAGGCTATAGAGGCCAAACGCGGCCAGGCCGAACAGCAACATCAGATCCAGGTACAGGGCAAAGCGCAGGGCAATGTTGATTGAGTCGCTCATCAACTCACTTCACCTTGAACGTGACGTTACCGGTGATAGGGTGAGTGTCGGACGACACCGCGCGCCACTGGACCTGATAAGTGCCGGCGGTGAGGGGCGAGTTCGGTGTGATGACCATGGTTTTCGGGTCGTCGCTGCCGGACACCTTGGCCGGCATCGGCATGGGCGCATGCGCCGCCATGCCGGGCATCGCGGTCATCATCAGCTTGGCGCCGGAAAACTTGGTCAGCAGGGTTTCGGAGAAATGCAGCTCGATCTTTGCCGGTGCCGCCCCTTCGGCGCCTTCGGCGGGTGTAGAGGACAGCAGTTTCGGGTGGGCCTGGGCCAGGCCACTGACCAGCAGGCCGGCGGACAAGGCAACGGCGACAACAGCGTTTTTGATGAATGACATGCAAGGACTCCTACAGCTTGGTTTTTAGTTTTTTAGTGAAGCAGGTCAGCGGTCAGAACCACATGCGCACGCCCAGTACCAGGCGCGCTTCGCTGCGGTCTTCGCCTTCTTCCCGGGCGTAGTCGGCAGTGTTGCCGTAGACCCGATTCCAGGTGACGCCAATGTAGGGTGCGAATTCGCGGCGTATTTCGTAGCGCAGCCGCACGCCCAATTCGGTGTCCGACAACCCTGAACCAATGCCACGGGCAGGATCGTTCTTGCCATAAAAGTTGGCTTCAGCGGTGGGCTGCAGGATCAACCGATTGGTTAACAAGATGTCGTAGTCGCCTTCCAGTCGCGCCGCGCTTTGGCCGCCTTCACCAAGGAACGCGGTGGCCTCCGCTTCGAAGTTGTACAGGGCCATGCCTTGTACGCCGAAGGCAGCCCAGGTTTGCGAGTCGCCCGGCTTGAAGTCTTGGCGTACACCGGCCACCACGTCCCACCAAGGACTGATGGCGTGGCCCCACAGGGCTTGAAGCTCCGCCTCTTCGGTCTTGCCGTTGAGGCGTTCACCTTCGGAGCGCAACCACAAACGGTCGATGTCGCCGCCGATCCAGCCGGAAGCGTCCCAGCTCAGGGCGCTCCCGTCATCGGCGTCCTGCCATTCCAGTTGGTCGATGAGGAAAAACGAATGGATGGCGCTGTCATGCACCGCGTGTCCGCCATGATCCTCGTAGACGGCGGCGCGGTCGGCGGCGGTCAGCTCCGGGATCGGCGTGCGGCTGCTGGTCGGCGCTGATTGCATGGGTTCCATGCCCTGCATCGAGTCCATGCCTTGCATCTGGCTATGGTCCATCCCGGGCATGTCATTGCTCGCGGCCCAGGCCGAGAGGCTGCTGCCAAAAGCAAGAATGGCCAGGGGCAGGGCGGGGTATTTCACGATAGGGGTCATGGTCGCTTCCTCATTCCTGCACCCGAACTTCACGGAACATGCCCATCTCCATGTGATACAGCAGATGACAGTGGTACGCCCAGCGCCCGAGGGCATCGGCGGTGACGCGGTAACTGCGCTTGGCGCCCGGTGGCACGTCGATGGTGTGCTTGCGGACCATGAACTGGCCGTTCTCGTCCTCCAGGTCGCTCCACATGCCGTGCAGGTGGATGGGGTGGGTCATCATGGTGTCGTTGATCAGCACGATGCGCAGTCGTTCGCCGTACTTGAGCAGCAGTGGCGCGGCGTCGGAGAATTTCACGCCGTTGAACGACCAGGCGAATTTCTCCATGTGCCCGGTCAGGTGCAGCTCGATCGTACGGCCCGGCTCGCGGCCGTCGGGGTCGGGGAAGGTGCTGCGCAGGTCGGCGTAAGTCAGCACTTTGCGGCCATTGTTGCGCAGCCCCATGCCCGGGTCGTCGAGCTTGGGCTTGACGCTCATGGCTTGCATGTCCACCAGGGGGTTGTCGTTCTCGGTGTCGGGATGCGACTGCATGCCGTCCATGCCTTGCATGGCACCGTGATCCATACCGGCCATGTCACCCATGCCCTGCATCTGGCTGTGATCCATGCCTTGCATCACGCTGTCGTCCATCCCGGCCATGCCCTGCATCGAGCCGTGGTCCATGCCTTTCATTTCGCCCATGCCGCCGTGATCCATGCCACCCATGCCCATGTCGTCCATGGTTACCAATGGCCGCGGGTCCAGGGGTGGCACCGGTGCCGACAACCCGGCCCTGGTCGCGAGGGTGCCGCGGGCGTAGCCGGTGCGGTCCATGGACTGGGCGAACAGGGTGTAGGCCTCCTGGGTCGGTTCGACGATGACGTCATAGGTTTCGGCCACGGCGATCCGCAACTCGTCGACGCTCACCGGTTTGACGTATTGGCCGTCGGACGCCACCACTGTCATCTTCAAGCCGGGAATGCGCACGTCGAAATAGCTCATGGCCGAGCCGTTGATGAAGCGCAGGCGTAGACGTTCGCCTGGCTTGAACAGACCGGTCCAGTTCATGTCCGGCGCCTGGCCGTTCATCAGGTAGGTGTAGGTGGCACCGCTGACGTCGGCCAGGTCGGTGGGGTTCATCTTCATCTCGGCCCACATCTTGCGATCGGCCACGGTACTGGCCCAGCCGTTCTTGCCCACATCGTCGATGAAGTCGCCGACGGTGCGTTTGTTGTAGTTGTAGTAGTCCGACTGTTTCTTGAGCTTGCGAAGGATGGCGCCGGGGTCTTCGTCGGTCCAGTCGGTGAGCATCACCACGTAGTCCCGTTCGTACTGGAAGGGTTCGGGTTCCTTGGCATCGATCACCAGCGGGCCGTAGACCCCGGACTGTTCCTGGAAACCGGAATGGCTGTGGTACCAATAGGTGCCGTTCTGCCGGACCTTGAACTGATACACGTACATACCGTCAGGCTCGATGCCCTTGAAGCTCAGCCCCGGAACGCCGTCCATGTTGGCGGGCAGCAGGATGCCGTGCCAGTGGATGGAGGTGGTGTCCTTCAAGCGATTGCGTACCCGCAGGGTCACGGTGTCGCCTTCACGCCAGCGCAACAGCGGGCCGGGGATGCCGCCGTTGATGGTCTGGGCGGTGCGGGGGCTGCCGGTGAAATTGACCGGACTTTCGCCGATGAACAGGTCGAACTCGGTGTCGGTCAATACGCTGGGCAGGCCCGAGCCGGTGACTGCCCAGACCGGCGCACGCCACAAGCCCAGGCCGCCGAGGATGCCGCCGGCAGTCAGGCCCTTTACGAAGGTTCGCCGGGAAGTTTTTGTTTGCATGGGATGAAAATCCGTCTGTCGATTCGCAGTGAGCACCGGTTCCCCAGTGTCGCGTTGAAAAGAAGATGACATAAGCCGGCGGAGCGGGTGATTACATTTCAGTCAGCTTGCCGGACGTGAATGCAGGGGCGCTTTTGTGGCGAGGGAGCTTGCTCCCGCTGGGCCGCGAAGCGGCCCCGAGATCTGCCATCCTAATCTGCCAGTCTGTTGTTCCCGGCCTTTTTGGGGCCGCTTCGCAGCCCAGCGGGAGCAAGCTCCCTCGCCACGGGGGGCTGCGTCCTGGCTTGTGGGCTGACACAGGTCAGAATGATCTTTTGCATCGACGGGATATTCTGTAGCCTTGCCGGCTTCACGCTGTCCCGTGCCTGATACCCACTTTCCCGGCGGTACCCGAGTGGTCCGGAGCCGGGTGTATACTCGACTTTCGCGCTAAACGCGCTTGCAGGTCTTGCGAACATGACGCAAATTTCCGAACGCCTTCTGGTCCAGGCCCACCTCGACGCCAAGCAGCCCAAGCCGCTGACGGCCGAGCAAGAGGCCTGGTATCGCGCCGCCATCGCCGCTGAGCTCAAGGCTCAGGACGCGGTGCTGGTCGCGCACTTCTACTGCGACCCGATCATCCAGGCCCTGGCCGAAGAAACCGGGGGCTGTGTCTCCGATTCCCTGGAAATGGCCCGCTTCGGTAATGCCCATCCGGCCAAGACCGTGGTGGTGGCCGGGGTCAAGTTCATGGGCGAGACCGCCAAGATCCTCAACCCCGAAAAACGCGTGTTGATGCCGACCCTGGAGGCCACCTGCTCCCTGGATCTGGGTTGCCCGGTGGACGAGTTCTCGGCGTTCTGCGACCAGCATCCGGAGCGCACCGTGGTGGTTTATGCCAACACCTCGGCGGCGGTCAAGGCCCGTGCCGACTGGGTGGTGACGTCCAGTTGCGCGCTGGAAATCGTCGAAAGCCTGATGGACAACGGCGAGACGATCATCTGGGGCCCGGACAAGCACTTGGGTACTTACATCCAGCGCAAGACCGGCGCCGACATGCTGCTCTGGGACGGTGCCTGCATCGTCCATGAGGAGTTCAAGTCCAAGCAGTTGGAAGACATGAAGGCGCTGTACCCGGACGCCGCGATCCTGGTGCACCCGGAGTCGCCGACCTCGGTGATCGAACTGGCGGATGCCGTGGGCTCCACCAGCCAGTTGATCGCCGCGGCCCAGACCCTGCCGAACAAGACGCTGATCGTCGCCACCGACCGGGGCATTTTCTACAAGATGCAGCAGCTGTGCCCGGACAAGGTCTTCATCGAGGCCCCAACCGCTGGTAACGGCGCGGCATGCCGCAGTTGCGCGCATTGCCCATGGATGGCGATGAATACACTGGAACGGACGCTCAAGAGCTTGCAGGAAGGCGCCAACGAGATCTTCGTCGACCCGGCACTGATTCCCCAGGCGATTCGTCCGCTCAAGCGCATGCTGGACTTCACCCAGGCGGCGCGGATGAAGTTGGCGGGTAATGCTTAAAGGCAGCTTCGAGCTGCGAGCCGTAAGCTGCAAGCTAGGTCACAATCGCTTAGCTTGTAGCTTGTAGCTTGTAGCTTATTTTTTGCTTTTTGGAATCCGCACCAGCTGCGTATCCGAGTAGATGTCATGCCAGCTGCGCTGGCGCTTGTCGAACAGCGCCCAAATGAAGCCCAGCCCCACCAGCAGCAATGACGCAATCGACACCACGAACCGCAACAGCGCCTGCCACAGACTGATGGCGGTGCCGTCGGCATTTTGCACACGGATGCACCACACCTGCATGCCCAGGGTCTGGCCGTTGTGGGTCCAGAATTTGGCGAAGAAGCCGAACAGCACGAACAGCAGCACGGTAGACAGCAGCGGATCGCCGTCCAGGGCACCGGCTTCGGTCAGGGCGCGCATTTTTTCTTCGCCGATGATCGCCATCTGGATCATTTTGTAGGCACCGCTGGTGACGATCAGCAGCGCTGTGCACAGCAAGAAGTCATAAAACATCGCAGCCAGACGACGGCCCAGGCCGGCGGGAGGAAAGTCACCTTGAGGGGTGAGCAAGTGTTTCGACATGACGGCCTCGAACAAAAAAGAAGCCATTTTACGGATTTACGCCCATAAAAAAGCCCCTGATATCAATCAGGGGCTTTTTAGTTCGCGAAAGCCTTAGGCTTCGGCTTGAACCTCGTCAGCCTGCATGCCTTTCTGGCCTTGCACGGCAACGAAAGTGACTTTCTGGCCTTCTTTCAGGCTCTTGAAGCCGTTGCCCTGGATGGCACGGAAATGCACGAACAGATCCGGACCGCTTTCAGGTGTGATAAAACCAAAACCCTTCTCGTCGTTGAACCACTTGACGGTACCGCTCTGACGTTGAGACATTTTCTTATTTCCTTTGACGCTAAAATTGATGACAGCCTCTTTCACATGAAAGAGTACTGGGGCTGGGTTGCAGGAAAGTAAGAGACGTCGAACGGGATGTAGCGAACTTCATAAGCTACTGCCCAGGTCACGATTCCAAGCGACCCATGCAAACACAGTGACCAAACTCTACGCCAACTTCGAATGAAAAAACAACCCCCCGGAAGGCCCTGTATTTGCTCAGCTTGCCAGCATTTACGCCGCTTGCGCAGCGGGGGTTATTCGATAGGCTAGTTCAATTGTTTGCCCACGTTATAAAGATCGATCCCCTCTAAAGATATGCACCTTTTTATGGCGATTGCGTTACACATTAGTGCACGTATAACGCAATCGCGTTACTTATAGAAACAACCAATCAGCCGCGGTAGTAGCGCTGTGGAACGAATGGCATTTTGCTTACAAGCAAAGGCACCTTTTTCCCACGCACGATGGCCCAGACGGGCGTATCCAGGGCCACATAGGCACTGTCGAGGTAACCCATCGCCAACGGAGCGCCCAAGGTCGGACCGAAACCGCCGCTGCACACAGAGCCGATAGTGTCGCCGGCTTCGTTAACGATCTCCGCACCTTCACGCACCGGTGTGCGTTCCTGGGGCAGCAGGCCGACGCGTTTGCGGCTCACGCCGCCCTGTTGTTGGGCGAACACCGTCTCGGCCCCGGGGAAACCACCGGCGCGGGCACCATCGGCACGGCGCACTTTGGAAATCGCCCACAGTAGGCTGGCTTCGATCGGTGTCGTCTCGGTGTTCATGTCGTGGCCGTAGAGGCACAGGCCGGCTTCCAGGCGCAGGGAATCACGGGCGCCAAGGCCGATAGCCGCGACTTCCGGCTCAGCCAGCAGGGCGCGGGCCAGTTTTTCCGCATCCGCGGCGGGTACCGAAATTTCGAAACCGTCTTCGCCGGTGTAGCCCGAACGGCTGACAAAGCAGTCCACGCCCAACAGCGTGACGCGCTGGAACTGCATGAAGGTCATCTTCGCCACGTCCGGCGCCAGGCGTGCAAGCACAGTGACGGCGGCCGGGCCTTGCAGGGCGAGCAGGGCTCGGGCTTCGAACAGCGGCTCGATGCTGCACTGGTCGCCGATTTTCCCTTGCAGGTGAGCCAGGTCCTGATCCTTGCAGGCAGCGTTGACCACCAGGAACAGTTCGTCATTGCCCAGGTTGGCGACCATCAGGTCGTCGAGGATGCCGCCGTTCTCGTTGGTGAACATGGCGTAGCGCTGCATGCCCACCGGCAGGTCGATGATGTCCACCGGCACCAGGGTTTCCAAGGCCTTGGCAGCACCTGCGCCAATCAGGCGGATCTGGCCCATGTGGGACACATCGAACAACCCAGCCTGATCGCGGGTGTGCTGGTGTTCTTTCATCACACCCAATGGGTACTGCACCGGCATGTCGTAGCCAGCGAACGGCACCATGCGGGCGCCGAGTTCAAGGTGCAGGGCGTGCAGCGGGGTTTTCAACAGTTGTTCGGTGGACATATCAACTCCTGGAAAATGAAAATGACGCGCGTCAGCATTCGATGATGTTGACCGCCAGGCCGCCGCGGGCGGTCTCCTTGTATTTGCTTTTCATGTCGGCGCCGGTCTGGCGCATGGTGCGGATGACTTTGTCGAGGGAGACGAAGTGATGCCCGTCGCCGCGCATGGCCATGCGTACCGCGTTGATGGCCTTCACCGAGCCCATGGCGTTGCGTTCGATGCACGGCACCTGCACCAGGCCGCCGATCGGGTCGCAGGTCAGGCCGAGGTTGTGTTCCATGCCGATCTCGGCGGCGTTTTCCACTTGCTGCACAGTGCCGCCGAGCACTTCGCACAAGGCGCCGGCGGCCATGGAGCAGGCCACACCCACTTCCCCCTGGCAACCGACTTCGGCACCTGAGATGGAAGCGTTTTCCTTGTACAGGATGCCGATGGCGGCAGCGGTCAGCAGGAAGCGCACCACGCCGTCCTCGCTGGCGCCGGGGATAAAGCGCATGTAGTAATGCAACACAGCCGGGATGATGCCCGCGGCCCCGTTGGTCGGGGCGGTGACCACGCGCCCGCCGTAGGCGTTTTCTTCGTTGACGGCCAAGGCGTACAGGTTGACCCAGTCCAGCACCGACAGCGGATCGCGCAGGGCGGCTTCGGGGTTCTTGCACAACTGGCGGTGCAACGCCGCGGCCCGGCGCTTGACCTTCAGCCCGCCCGGCAGAATCCCTTCGTTGCGGCAGCCCGCCGCCACACAGTCCTGCATCACCTGCCAGATCTTCAGCAGGCCGGCGCGGGTCTCGGCTTCGGGGCGCCAGGCGCTTTCGTTGGTCAGCATCACTTGGCTGATGGACAAGCCATAGGTGCTGCAATGGCCCAGCAGGTCCTTGGCACTTTTGAACGGGAAGGTCAGGGGCGTGACGTCTTCGACGATGCGGTCGGCGCCAGCGGCGTCTTCGTCCACGACAAAGCCGCCGCCGACCGAGTAGTACTCGCGGCTGCGCACTTGCAGTCCGGCGGCATCGAAGGCGCGGAAGATCATGCCGTTGGGGTGAAAGGCCAACGGCTTGCGGATCATCGCCAAGTGCAGCTTTTCATTGAATTCGATGGAGCGTTCGCCGAGCAGGTTCAGGCGACCGTTGCTGCGGATCTCCTGGAGCCGGGCGTTCACCGTCTCGGTGTCCACGGTGTCGGGGTGTTCGCCCTCCAGGCCCAGCAGTACGGCCTTGTCACTGCCGTGGCCCTTGCCGGTGGCCCCGAGCGAGCCATAGAGCTCGACCTTGACGCTGGTAATGCTTTCAAGCAGGTCGTCACGGCGCAGCCCCTCGACAAAACGGGCTGCGGCACGCATCGGGCCGACGGTATGGGAACTGGAAGGGCCGATACCGATCTTGAACAGGTCGAACACGCTTAACGACATGGTGTTTCTCCGGTTTCTTTTTATGAGATCGACGGTTTACAAGATTTGAAAACAGATTCCCTGTGGGAGCGAGCCTGCTCGCGAAGGCGGCGTGTCAGTTGACATCTGATTGGCTGACACATCGCCTTCGCGAGCAGGCTCGCTCCCACAAGGGAAGTCGGAGGGCGGATGGACCGCCCCCTCATGGTCAAGCGTAGCTTTCGATCGACGGGCAGGCGCAGACCAGGTTGCGGTCGCCGAACACGTTGTCGACCCGGCCTACCGGCGGCCAGTACTTGCCTTCGATCAACGATGCCACCGGGTACACCGCCTGTTCGCGGCTGTACGGGTGAGTCCAGTCGCCGACCAGTTCCGCCGCGGTGTGCGGGGCGTTCTTCAGCGGGTTGTCGTCTTTGTCCAGGCTGCCATTTTCCACCGCGCGGATTTCTTCGCGGATGCAGATCATGGCCTCGCAGAAGCGGTCCAGCTCTTCCTTGGATTCGCTTTCGGTCGGTTCGATCATCAACGTACCGGCCACCGGGAACGACATGGTCGGGGCGTGGAAACCGAAGTCGATCAGACGCTTGGCCACGTCATCGACGCTGATGCCGCTACTGTCCTTGAGCGGACGCAGGTCGAGGATGCATTCGTGGGCCACCAAACCGTTGCTGCCGGAGTAGAGCACCGGGTAGTGCTCTTCCAGGCGACGGGCGATGTAGTTGGCGTTGAGGATCGCCAGTTGCGAGGCGCGCTTGAGGCCCGCGCCGCCCATCATGCGGATGTACATCCAGGTGATCGGCAGGATGCTCGCGCTGCCGAACGGCGCCGCGCACACCGCGCCTTCCTTGCGTTCCATGTTGGCGTGGCCCGGCAGGAACGGTGCCAGGTGCGACTTGACGCCAATCGGGCCGACGCCCGGGCCGCCACCGCCGTGGGGAATGCAGAAGGTCTTGTGCAGGTTCAGGTGCGACACGTCGCCGCCGAACTTGCCTGGGGCGCAGAGGCCGACCATGGCGTTCATGTTGGCGCCGTCGATGTACACCTGGCCGCCGTTGTCATGAATGATGCCGCAGATTTCACGGATGCCTTCTTCGAACACACCGTGGGTGGACGGGTAGGTGATCATCAGCGCGGCGAGGTGTTCGCGGTGCTCGATGGCCTTGGCCCGCAGGTCTTCGATGTCGACGTTGCCACGGGCATCGCAGGCGGTCACGACTACGCGCATGCCGGCCATATTGGCGGTGGCCGGGTTGGTGCCGTGGGCCGAGGAGGGGATCAGGCAGATGTCGCGACGGTCTTCGCCACGGCTCTGGTGATAGGCACGGATCGCCAGCAGGCCGGCGTATTCGCCTTGGGAACCGGCGTTGGGTTGCAGCGACACCGCGTCATAGCCGGTGGCGGCGCAGAGCATGGCTTCCAGTTCGTCGGTCAGTTGCTGGTAACCGGCGCTTTGCTCGGCCGGGGCGAACGGGTGCAGGGCGCCGAACTCGGCCCAGGTCACCGGGATCATTTCGCTGGCGGCGTTGAGTTTCATGGTGCAGGAACCCAGCGGGATCATGGTGCGATCCAAGGCCAGGTCCTTGTCGGCGAGCTTGCGCAGGTAGCGCATCAGCTCGGTTTCGGAGTGGTAGCGGTTGAACACCGGGTGGCTGAGGATCGCCGATTGGCGCACCAGTTCGGCTGGGATGCGGCTTTGTACGTTGGCGGCCAGTGCGGCGAAGTCCGGCAGTGTTTTGCCGTCGGCCAACAGGCTCCACAGCGCTTCGATGTCAGCTTGGCTGGTGGTCTCGTCCAGGGACAGGCCCAGGCGTTCAGCGTCCACCACGCGCAGGTTCATGCGTTGGGCGCGAGCCTTGTCATGCAGGGTGGCGGTTTGCGCGCCGGTGTGCAGGGTCAGGGTGTCGAAGAAGCTCTCTTGCTCGACGTTCAGGCCCAACGTGGCCAGGCCCTTGGCGAGAATCGCGGTCAGGTGATGGATGCGATTGGCGATTTGTACCAGGCCCTTGGGACCGTGATATACGGCGTACATGCTGGCGATATTGGCCAGCAACACCTGGGCGGTGCAGATGTTGCTCGTGGCTTTCTCGCGGCGGATGTGTTGTTCGCGGGTCTGCATCGCCAGGCGCAGGGCCGGCTTGCCGAAACGGTCCACGGAAACGCCGACCAGACGGCCCGGCATGTCGCGCTTGAACGCGTCTTTGGTGGAGAAATAGGCCGCGTGCGGGCCGCCGAAGCCCAGCGGCACGCCGAAGCGCTGGGCGCTGCCGATGGCGACGTCGGCGCCGAATTCGCCCGGCGGGGTGAGCAGGGTCAGGGCCAGCAGGTCAGCGGCGACGGCCACCAGGGCGTTGGCGGCGTGGAAGCGTTCGGTCAGTTCGCGGTAGTCGAACAGGTCGCCATTGCTGGCCGGGTATTGCAGTAGGGCGCCGAAGAAACCGCTGACGTCGCTCAGTTCGCGCTCATCGCCCACCACCACGTCGATGCCCAGGGGCTCGGCACGGGTGCGCAGCACGTCGAGGGTTTGCGGGTGGCTGTGGACGGACGCGAAGAACGCGTTGCTGCCCTTGTTCTTGCTCAGGCGCTTGCAGAAGGTCATGGCTTCGGCAGCGGCGGTGGCTTCGTCGAGCAAGGAAGCGTTGGCGATCGGCAGGCCGGTGAGGTCGCTGATCAGGGTCTGGAAGTTCAGCAGTGCTTCGAGACGGCCCTGGGAAATTTCAGGCTGATACGGGGTGTAGGCGGTGTACCAGGCCGGGTTTTCCAGCAGGTTGCGCAGGATCGGCGCCGGCGTATGGCAGTTGTAGTAGCCCTGGCCGATGTAGGTCTTGAACAGCTGATTCTTGCCAGCGATGGCCTTGATCGAGGCCAGTGCATCGGCTTCGCTCTGGCCGTCGCCCATGTCCAGCACGCTGGTGCCCTTGATGCTTTCCGGGATGACGCTGGCGCTCAAGGCCTCCAGGGAATCGTAGCCCAGGCGTTCGAGCATGGCTTGCTCGTCGCTTGCACGCGGGCCGATGTGACGGGCGATGAATTCGTTGGCGGTGCCGAGATTAACGGTCATGGGGCGCTCCTCAGGCTTCGGCGTTGGCTTTGATCAGGCGGTCGTAGGCGTCTTGGTCCAGCAGTTGGTCCACTTCGGCGGCGTTGGCCGGGTTGAAACGGAAAAACCAGCCTTCGCCCATAGGATCTTCGTTGACCAGTTCCGGATTGCTTTCCAGGGCCGGGTTCACTTCGAGCACTTCACCGTCCAATGGCATGTAGACACCGCTGGCGGCTTTCACCGATTCCACGGTGGAGGCTTCGGCACCCTTGTCGTAGCTTTGCAGTTCCGGTAACTGAACATAGACCACATCGCCCAAGGCGTTTTGGGCAAACGCAGTAATACCGACAGTAACGCTGCCGTCGGCTTCGGTGCGCAGCCATTCGTGATCTTCAGTGAAACGCAACTCGCTCATGGAAACTCCTGGGGCCAGATTCGTCTGGTGGACGCGAAGAAAGGCGCGGGGCTTGGCCCGGCCGAATGGCAATACCCATAGCAAGAATGCGGCCAATGTCATTAATGGCTTATATATCAAGGATTTGAATGGTTTCGACAAGACCTGGAGTGACTTCTCTGTAGCGAAATCGCTACAGCTCGGCGCCTGGAAAAAATCATTGTGGGATCAAAGCCTTGCACCATGCAGGTTAGCGCGGCGTGTAGCGATATCGTTCCGCTGTAGCGCTTTCAGTACAGTGGAGGTCGTTTTTGACCAATTCCAAATACGCTGCAGATCAAATGTGGGAGCGAGCCTGCTCGCGATAGCGGTGCGTCAGTCAACATCTCTATTGGCTGTCACACCGCTATCGCGAGCAGGCTCGCTCCCACAGGAGGGTTGTGGTGGGCTTATGGCTTGTTGGAAATACCGTACTTGCGCAACCGATGGGCAATCGCGGTATGGGAGGTCTGCAGGCGGCTGGCCAACTGGCGGGTGGACGGGTAGTTGGCATACAAACTTTCAAGCAGGTGCTTCTCGAAGCTTTCCACAGCCTGTTCCAGGCTCTCGACTTCCACATCACCCTGGCGCGCCACCGAGGTGCCGGCAATGTCGAGGTCGCCGATGTCCACCAGGCTGCTTTCGCAGATGGCGGCGGCGCGGAAGATCACGTTCTGCAATTGCCGTACGTTGCCCGGCCAGCGGTTGCCCAACAGTGCCGGATACGTGCCGGGAGCGAGGCGGCAGACCGGGCGCTGGATCTGCGCGCAGGCCTGCTGCATGAAATACCGCGCCAGCAGCAAGATGTCCTGGCCGCGTTCACGCAGCGGCGGCACTTCGACATTGAGCACGTTCAGGCGATAAAACAGGTCTTCGCGGAACGAGCCTTCACTGACCATTTTCTCCAGGTTGCGGTGGGTGGCGCTGAGGATCCGCACGTTGACCTTGACTTCCCGGTCGCCGCCCACCCGGCGGAAGCTGCCATCGTTCAAGAAACGCAGCAACTTGGCTTGCAAGTACGGCGACATCTCGCCGATTTCATCGAGGAATACCGTGCCCTGGTTCGCCAGCTCCATCAGTCCCGGCTTGCCGCCTCGTTGCGCTCCGGTGAAGGCGCCGGGGGCATAACCGAACAGTTCGCTTTCCGCCAGGTTCTCCGGCAGCGCGGCGCAGTTCAGGGCCAGGAACGGTGCGCTGTGACGAGCGCTGATGGCGTGGCAAGCCCGGGCCACCAGTTCCTTGCCGGTACCGGTTTCGCCCTGGATCAGCAGCGGTGCATCCAGAGCCGCGACCCGCTGGGCCCGGGCCTTGAGGGTACGGATCGCCGGGGATTCGCCCAACAGTGCATCGAAACCTTCGGCGTGGTCGTGGTGCAGGGCCGACAAGCGTTCACCGATGCGGTTGGGCTGATACAACGTCAGCAGCGCGCCGGCGTCGGTGATGGGCGTGGCGTCCAGCAGCAAGGTCTGGCCGTTGAGGGTGACCTCCCGCAACGGCAGGCGGAAACCATTTTCCAGTAGGGTGCCGAGCAATGCCTCGTCACTGAACACCTCCGCCACGCTTTCCCCGGCCGGTTCACGACCGTACAGGGCGATCAGTGCCGGGTTGGCCAGCAGCACCTTGCCAACGCTGTCCAGGGCCAGCACCGGGTCGGTCATGGCGGCGAGCAAGGCATCGAGCTGCAAGTGCCGACGCTGGCCCGGCAGGATGTCCACCACCGTGACCGCCTGCACGCCGCGCACGCTGAACAGCGCCTCGCGCAATTCGTCGAGCACTTGCGGGCTGAGGGTCGGGGCGTCGATGTAGACGTTGGGCGGCACCATCTCCACCGCATCCAGATTGAGATTGCGCCCACCGAGCAAGGCCAGGACTTCCTGGGTGATGCCGACGCGGTCGATGAAACTGACGTGGATACGCATGGGGCGGTTTAGGGTTCTGGAGTGCGGAGGGTGGCCAGTATGCCTTGGGGCGGGCTGTTGGTGAAATCCCGACGCAGCCTTGAGAGCAACGGTGACCCCCCTGTGGGAGCGGGCTTGCTCGCGAAGGCGGTGTATCAGTCGACATCTAATTGGCTGACACTCCGCCTTCGCGAGCAAGCCCGCTCCCACAGTGGCGGTCGGCGGTGAGGCGGCTATCGTTTAGAGCCCCACATCCCACTCGGGCATCTCGGGAAACTTCAGCACCAAAAAATCCAGCAAGCTGCGCAGCGCCGACGGCATGTGCTTACGTGAGGCATACACCGCATACATGTTCATCCGGCGCGGTTCGGCGTGGGGCAGCAGGCGAATCAGCTCGCCATTCTTGAGGTGGGCGCCGGCCTGGTAGCTGGGCAGCATCGCCACGCCCGCGCCGGCTATCGTGGCCTGGAGCAAGGTGCTGGCTTCGTTGGCGCTGATATTGCCTTGCACCGGCACCGCGACCGGCTCGCCGTCCTGCTCGAAATGCCACAGGCTCTTGCCCACGTAGGAGTGGGTCAGGCAGTTGTGCCGGCTCAGGTCCTCCACGCGCAGCGGTGTCGAGTGCTCACGCAGATACTGCGGCGAGGCGCAGATCACCGAGCGGCAGACCGTAAGGCGGCGGGCGATCAGGTTCGGGTCCAGGTCGTTGCTCATGCGGATCGCCAGGTCGATGCGCTCGTCCACCAGATTGACGGTGCGGTCTAGCATCTGCAGGTCGACGCTCACCCCGGGGTAGCGCTTCACGTATTCGGCCATGGCGCTCGCCAGTTGGGCCTGACCGAACGAGGTGCTGGCACTGATGCGCAACATGCCCCGTGGCGCGTCGTCCGGGGCGCCGACGGCGGCTTGCATGTCGCCGGACAACTCCAGCATTTGTCGGCAGCGCGGCAGGATCTCCGTGCCGGCGGCGGTCAGGCTCAGTTTGCGCGTGGTGCGGTGCATCAGTCGGGCACCGACCCAATCCTCCAGTTCCGCCAGGTAGCGCGACACCACCGGCCGCGACAGGTCCAGATGCTCGGCCGTCGCCGACTGGCTGCCCAGGTCCACCACCGTGACGAACACCCGCATTGCTTGTAGACGATCCATGATTTGCCCGCTTTCAGAAACAAACTATGTCCCAGCATCGCATTTTTTGTAACGAGTCAGGCAACTAAGCTCAGTCTCATCCCCTGACGGGTTTTTGGACAACGGAGCACACCATGACCGGATTTATCCCACTCAAGCGCCTGCTGCTGGCAACCGCCGCCCTGGCCTTCACCGCCCAGACCTGGGCCACCGACCTGACGCTCGACGTCTACAACCCCGGTGCGGCGGCGGTTTTCCCGGTGACGTCGGTGCTGGTCAGTGGTGAGAAAGAGGCGATCCTGGTGGACGCCCAGTTCGGCAAGACCCAGGCCGAGCAGGTGGTGGAAAAAATCCGCGCCAGCGGCAAGCGATTGACCACGATCTACATCAGTCATGGCGATCCTGACTACTATTTTGGCTTGGAAACCCTCACCGCCGCGTTCCCTGAAGCCAAGGTGCTGGCTTCGGCGCCGACCGTCGAACACATCAAGCAGACCATGGACGGCAAGCTGAAATACTGGGGGCCAATCTTGAAGACCGATGCACCGGCCAAAGCCATCGTGCCCCAGGTACTCAAGGGCGACAGCCTGACCCTGGAGGGCCAGCACTTGCAGGTTGTCGGCCTCGATGGCCCGCAACCGGACCGCAGTTTCGTGTGGATTCCATCGATCAAGGCGGTGGTGGGCGGTGTCGTGGTGGCGGAGAACATTCATGTGTGGATGGCCGACACCCAGACGCCGAAGTCTCACAAGGATTGGCTGGCGACGCTGGATCACATTGAAAAGCTGCAACCGGCCACGGTCATTCCCGGCCATTACCTGGGTGAAAACGCCCGTTCCCTGGCCCCGGTGCGTTTCACTGCCGATTACATCAAGGCCTTCGACGAAGAAACCGCCAAGGCCAAGGATTCCGCTGCGCTGATCCGCGCCATGAAACTACGCTATCCGAACTTGGGTGAAGACAGTTCCCTGGAACTCAGTGCCAAGGTGGCGAAAGGCGAGATGAAGTGGTGACAAACGATCTGTAACTCGAGCGCTGTTGTGGCGAGGGGATTTATCCCCGCTGGACTGCGCAGCAGTCCCCTGATGCATCAATCGCTGCGATTGCTCAGGCCGGACGCAGGGGGTTGCTACGCAACCCAGCGGGGATAAATCCCCTCGCCACAAGAGCATGTATTTCTGACATCGCTAATTCATTGGAGAATCACATGAGCAAAATCGCAATCATCGGCGCCACCGGGCGTGCGGGTAGCCAGCTATTGGAAGAGGCCCTGCGCCGTGGTCACAGCGTGACGGCCATTGCCCGCAACACCGCGAAAATCGGCGAAAGGGCCGGGGTGGTCAGCAAGCAGTTGGACGTGTTGGACAGCGAGGCGCTGACCGCAGCCATCACCGGCCACGACGTGGTGATCAGCGCCGCGCACTTTGCCAGCGTGCCGGCCGACAAGGTTATCGCACCGGTGAAAGCCGCCGGGGTCAAGCGCTTGCTGGTGGTCGGCGGGGCCGGTTCGTTGCTGCTGCCGGACGGCTCTCGTGTGATCGACAGCGACGGCTTCCCGGAAGAATACCTGGCCGAAGCCAGCGCCGGAGCCTTGTTCCTGGATGTGCTGCGTCAGGAACAAGACCTGGACTGGACCTTCCTCTCGCCTTCGGCGGAGTTTGTTGAAACCGAGCGCACCGGGCAGTTCCGAGTGGGCAAGGACCACCTGCTGTTCGATAACACCGGACGCAGTTGGATCAGCTTTGCCGACTACGCCATTGCGATGATCGATGAAGTGGAAACGCCGCAGTTTTCGCAAAAGCGGTTTACCGTCGGTTATTGATCACAGGGATCAGCCGTGAAGCCGCACCCAGACGCTGACCAGCACCGTCGCCGCCATCAGCCAGGCGACGGCTGCTACGGCCAATGAGGCTTCGAGGCGCATGCGGTCGACCATCACGTACAGCGTTGCGAGATAGACGAAGTACGGAATGATCGACCACATGCCAAACACGATGGTGGTCTTCAGGTCGTCCACCGAGCGGCCCTTGCCGACGATGTAGTGGGCGATCAGGGCGAAGGTGGGGAACAGCGGCACCAATCCGGCGATGTAGTAATTCTTGGTCTTGGCGAGCATCGCCAGGATGACCACCACGGCGGCACCCAGCGCCGCCTTGAAAATCAGGTCCACAAATTCATATCCCGGGTCAGTGGCTCAGGCCATATTTTTTAACTTTGTCGAACAGTGTGGTCTTGGCCATGCCCAGTTCCTGGCTGGCCTGGGTCAGGTTGCCGCCGCTGCGCTGCAAGGCGTCCACCAGCAGGTTGCGTTCGAAGGCTTCCACCGCTTCGGCGAAGGCCAGGCCTTGGCTGGCGCCGCCGGCGCCGGAGCGCTTGAACGCCGGCAGGCCCAGGGCGTAGCGCTCGGCGACGTTGCGCAGCTCGCGTACGTTGCCCGGCCAGTCGTGGCTCATCAGGTTCGACAGGGTCTGGTTGTCCAGCTCCGGCACCGTGCGGTCGAAGCGCAGGGACGACTGCTGGAGGAAATGCTCGAACAGTTGCAGGATGTCTTCGCGCCGCTCGCGCAGGGGCGGCAGCTCCAGGGTCACCACGTTAAGGCGGTAATACAGGTCGCTGCGGAACTGCCCGGAGCGGCCCATTTCGTCCAGGTCGGACTTGGTGGCGGCGATCACCCGGCAATCCACGGCCACGCTCTGGTTCGACCCCAGCCGCTCCAGGGTGCGTTCCTGCAACACGCGCAGCAACTTGATCTGCAAGGGCAGGGGCATGCTCTCCACTTCATCGAGAAACAGTGTGCCGCCATCAGCGTGCTCGATCTTGCCGATCCGGCGTTTGCCGGCACCGGTGAAGGCATTGGCCTCGTGGCCGAAAATCTCGCTTTCGAACAGGTTTTCCGGCAAGCCGCCGCAGTTCAGCGCGACGAACTGCTTGTCGTGGCGCCGACTGAAATCGTGCAGGCAGCGGGCGACCAGTTCCTTGCCGGTGCCGGTTTCGCCTTCGATCAGCACGTTGGCCGAGGTGTCGGCGACGTTGGCGATCAGCGCGCGCAGGTGTTGCATGGCCGGCGAGCGACCAATGATCCGGCCTTCCAGGGAATCGCGTTCGGCCAGTTGCCGCCGCAGCGATGACACTTCCCGGGCCAGGCTGCGCTGCTCCAGGGCACGGCGGGCAACGTCGACCAGGCGTTCGGGAGAGAAGGGCTTCTCCATGAAGTCATAGGCGCCTTTTTGCATGGCGTCGACCGCCATGGAAATGTCGCCGTGGCCGGTGATCAGCACTATCGGCAGGCTGCGGTCCCGCGCCTTTAGACGGGTCAGCAATTCCAGGCCGTCGATGCCCGGCAGGCGAATGTCGCTGATGACGATGCCGGCAAAGTTATCGTCGACCCGCTCCAGGGCCTCTTCGGCGCTGCCCACGCCGATGCAGGGAATGTCTTCCAGGCTCAAGGCCTGCTGGCAGCCCAGCAGGACGTGGGGGTCGTCTTCGACGATCAGTACGCTCAGGTCGTGGTTCATAGCGGCTCGGCAGGTAAAAGGCGGACCAACGGTAGGTGGAGGACAAACGTCGTGCCACGCTCAAGCGGGTACTCGACGCCCAGGTGCCCACCCGCGGCGGCAGCCAGGCTCGCCGAGAGCGTCAGCCCCAGGCCCAGGCCCTGTTCGCCAGGCTTGGTGGTGAAGAACGGTTCGAACAAATGCTTGCGGGCTTCAGGATCGATGCCGTGGCCATTGTCGCGCACCCGCAGGCGATATTTGCCGTCGGCAGCCTGGCCTTCGAGCCACAGTTTCGGCTCGGGTTGCGTCTGCATGGCGTCCAGGGCATTGCCGATCAGGTTCACCAGGATCTGCTCCAGGCGGGTCTGGTCGATTTGCAATTGGACGTCATCGAAACCGCTGTGGATCTGGATGTCCAGGTTTTCCAAGCGTCCGCCCAGCAGTTGCAAGGCGGCTTCGACGGCTTTGCCCAAGCTCGCCCGGCCCTGGTCATCGCCGCGCCGGGCGAAGGCGCGCAGGCTGGCGGTAATCCGGCCCATGCGGTCGATCAATTCGTTGATGGTCTTGAGGTTGGTGCTGGCGATGTCCAGTTGGCCGCGCTCCAGGAAGCGCACGGTGTTGCCGGACAAGGTGCGCAGCGCCGCCAGCGGCTGGTTGAGCTCATGGGCAATACTGGTGGACATCTGGCCGATGGCCGCCAGTTTGCCGGCCTGGACCAGTTCGTCCTGGGCCCGGCGCAAGGTCTCTTCGGCCTGGCGCCGCTCGCGGATCTGGCCCTTGAGTCGTTCGTTGCTGGCGCGCAGGTCGGTGGTGCGTTCGGTAATCCGACGCTCCAGCTGATTGTTGGCCTCCTGCAGGGCTTCCCGGGCGGCGAGGCGAGTGGCGATGACCTTGCGCCGTTCGTTCCAGGCGATCAGCAGGAACGCCACCAGGGCGAAGGCCACGGCCACCAGGATGCCTTGGTTGATCGCCTGGCGACGCAGGTCTTCAAGAGGCGTCAGCAGGGTGAAATTCCATGGGGTATCGCTCAACGGCCGGGTCTGCGACAGGTAGCTGATGGCGCGCTCGTCGGACACCAGTTCGGTGTTGGCCGGGAAGGTCAGCTTCTCCATGCCTTCGGCCAGGCGCTCCCGGGCCAGGGGCACCAGTTCGTTCAGAGGAAACCAATAATATTGCAGGCTGCGGGCCAGGCGTTCCTTGGTCTCGTCGCTCAGGGGGCGCACCGACTTGAGCCGTCGCGCCGGGTCGCTGGACAGGATGATGATGCCGTTTTCATCGCTGACGAACGCTTCCAGCCGCGCCCGCTGCCAGCGCTCCTCCAGGGCCTCGAGGCGCACCTTGACCACGGCGACGCCGATGATCTTGCCTTGTTGCTCCAGGCCATGGGCCAGGTAGTAGCCAGGTTCGCCATTGGTGCTGCCGATGCCGTAGAACCGTCCGGGCTGGCCGCGCACGGCGTTCTGGAAGTAGGCGCGGAAGGACAGGTCTTCGCCCAGGTAACTGTCGACATCACGCCAGTTGCTGGTGGCCATGACTCGGCCGGTGGTGTCCATGACGTAGATGGCCCGGCTGCGACTGCGGCGGTTCAGGCCTTCGAGGTATTCGTTGACGGTCTTGCGATGCTCGGGCGTCGGGTCGTCGAGCAGTTGCGAGACACTCGATTCAAGCTCCAGCAGGCTGGGCAGGTAGGTGTACTTGCTGATCTCGCTTTCGACCGCACGGGCGTGCAGTTCCAACTGGCGCTCGCCATTCTCGGCGAGGCCGCGTACGCCATAGTGCTCGCTGGTCCAGAAGCCGAGGTAGCCCAGGCCGATCATCAACGCAATGACCAGTGGCGGCAGGAACAGATGGCGGATCAGGCGGGGTTTCACGGCGAGTGATGGCGGCGCGGCGCGATAAAGGGTGGGGTCGCATTTCATCACAGAAGCCTTGGGTCAACCAGTGTGGCGGCGGTCGTCCTTCGAACGCGGTCCTGTGGCGAGGGAGCTTGCTCCCGCTCGGCTGCGAAGCAGTCGCAAAACGGTTCATGCGGTATGCCAGATACATTGCATTTGCCGGTTTTGGGGCCGCTGCGCGACCCAGCGGGAGCAAGCTCCCTCGCCACAAGGATCAGCGCGCCTAAAGAAGGCGACGCTTTAGTGCTGCAGGATTTTCTCGAGGAAATGCTGCGCGCGTTCGGAGCGGGCGCTGATGTCGCCGAAGAACTCTTCTTTGGCGCAGTCTTCGATGATCTGGCCCTGGTCCATGAAGATCACCCGGTTCGCCACTTTACGGGCGAAGCCCATTTCGTGGGTCACGCACATCATGGTCATGCCTTCGTGGGCCAGCTGCACCATCACGTCGAGCACTTCGTTGACCATTTCCGGGTCAAGGGCCGAGGTCGGTTCGTCGAACAGCATCACCACCGGGTCCATCGCCAGCGCACGGGCAATCGCCACGCGCTGCTGCTGGCCGCCGGAGAGTTGGCCCGGGTGCTTGTGGGCGTGGGCCGACAGACCAACGCGCTCAAGCAATTGCAGGCCTTTCTTGGTGGCTTCTTCCTTGCTGCGGCCCAGCACCTTGATCTGCGCGATGGTCAGGTTCTCGGTGATGGTCAGGTGCGGGAACAGTTCGAAATGCTGGAACACCATGCCCACGCGCGAACGCAGTTTCGGCAGGTTGGTCTTCGGGTCGGCGATGGACGTGCCATCGACCACGATGTCGCCTTTCTGGAACGGCTCCAGGGCGTTCACGCACTTGATCAGCGTGGACTTGCCCGAACCCGACGGCCCGCACACCACCACAACCTCACCCTTGCTGACCTCGGTGCTGCAATTGGTCAGTACCTGGAAGTCCCCATACCACTTGTTGATGTTCTTGATAGAGATCATACGGCGAACCTTTTTTGCAGACGCTTGACCAGCAGCGAGGCGGCAAAGCTGATTGTGAAGTACACGAGACCTGCGATGATCAGGAACTCATTGGAGCGGCCGATGATGTCGCCATTGGCCCGCGAAGCATTGAGGAAGTCCACCAGGCCGACCGTGTAGACCAGCGAGGTGTCCTGAAACAGGATGATGCTCTGTTGCAGCAGCAGCGGGGTCATCTTGCGAAACGCCTGGGGCAGGATGATCAGGCGCATGACCTGGCCATAGTTCATGCCCAGTGCCTGTGCCGCGCCCATCTGGCCCTTGGGGATCGACTGCACGCCGGCCCGGACGATTTCGCAGAAGTACGCCGCCTCGAACATCATGAACGCCACGACGCAGGAGCCGAACGCACCGATCGGCGTGTCTTCGCCGGTGATCCAGCGCAGCACGAACGGCACCGCCAGGTAGAACCAGGTGATGACCAGCAGCAGCGGGATCGAGCGGAAATAGTTGACGTAGGCGCCAGCGATATTGGAGACCAGCTTGTTGTGGGACAGGCGCATCAGCGCCAGGATCGTCCCCAGGATGATCCCGCCGACGACACCCAGGGCCATCAGCTTGAGGGTCATCACCATGCCGTTCCACAAGCCGGGAATGGCCGGGATGATGCCAGTGAAGTCGAATTCCATTATTTACCCCCCACGGAGATCAGGCCGGGCACCGCGACTTTCTTCTCGACCATGCGCATGAGCAGCATCAGGCTCATGTTCAGGGTGAAGTAGATCAGCGTCGCCAGGGTAAAGGCTTCGAACAGGTTGGCCGAGAACTCGGCGGTCTGCTTGGTCTGCGCGAGCAGTTCCATCAAGCCGATCAGCGAGGCCACGGAGGAGTTCTTGAAGACGTTGAGGAATTCCGAGGTAAGCGGCGGAATGATGATCCGGTAGGCCTGGGGCAGCAGCACGTTCCAGTAGATCTGCGGCAGCTTGAAGCCCATGGCGCGGGCGGCGGATTCCTGGCCACGCGGCAGTGCCTGGATGCCGGTGCGTACCTGTTCGCAGACCCGGGCGGCAGTGAACAGGCCCAGGCACACCACGACGCTCAGGTAGGCCGAGGTGGTCGGGTTCAGGTCCTGCTTGTACCACTCCTGCATATCGGCGGGCAGCAGGTCCGGCACCAGGAAGTACCAGATGAACAGCTGAACCAGCAGCGGCACGTTACGGAAAAGCTCCACGTAGCACGTGGCGATACCCGACACCAGCCGGTTCGGCACGGTACGCATCACACCCAGGATCGAACCCAGCAGCAGGGCGATGATCCAGGCGACGACGGCGATGGCGATGGTCCAGCCCAGGCCGGCCACGTACCAGTCGAGATAAGTCTCGCTGCCCACGCCGGTGGACTTGAAGAACACGCCCCAGTCCCAGTTGTAATTCATTAGGGTCTCCCCTCAGATCGTTCGATATACAAATGCCCGCCTGGGGAAACTCCGTTCCCGCCCGGCTTGGAGGCCAGGCACACGCGATCGGCTCGACAGCCACCGGTTCGAGTGTTTCCAGATTTGCCAGCAGGGAGTGACCATCCCCTGAAAGGGCCGGGCCCCTTCAGGAGATAAGGTTAGTCAGAAATCAGGATTTCTTTTCGTCAGCCGCTTTGTCGGTCGGGGTGGCGATCAACTTCTTGAGCTCTTCGCTCATCGGGAAGTTGAGGTTCAGGCCTTTTGGCGGGATAGGCTGCATGAACCATTTTTCGTAGATCTTGTTGATCTCGCCCGAAGCGTAGGTGGCCTTGATGGCGTCATCGACAACCTTTTTGAACGGCTCGTCGCCCTTGCGCATCATGCAGCCGTAGATTTCGTAGGACTGTGGGGTGCCGGTGACGGCCCAATCATCGGCCTTCTTGGCCTTGGCGGCTTCGCCGGCCAGCAGGGCGTCGTCCATCATGAACGCGACGGCACGGCCCGATTCCAGCATCTGGAAGGATTCGCCGTGGTCCTTGGCAGAGATGACGTTCATGCCCATTTGTTTGTCGGCGTTCATGGACTTGAGGATGCGCTCGGACGTGGTGCCGGCGGTGGTCACGACGTTCTTGTCCTTGAGGTCGTCGAAATCCTTGTACTTGGAGTCTTTCTTGGACAGCAGCTTGGTGCCGATCTCGAAGATGCCAACGGAGAAGGCGACTTGCTGCTGGCGCTCGACGTTGTTGGTGGTGGAGCCGCACTCCAGGTCCACGGTGCCGTTCTGCACCAGCGGGATACGGGTTTGCGAGGTGACCAGGTTGTACTTGACCTGCAGGTTCGGTACGTCGAGCTCTTTCTTCAGGGCTTCGACGACTTTCAGCTGGATGTCATGGGCGTAGCCGACCGGCTTGCCGGAAGCGTCTGCGATGTAGGAGAACGGAATGGAAGCGTCGCGATGCCCAAGCGTAACGACGCCGGACTCTTTGATCTTTTTCAGTGTGCCGGTCAGTTCGGCTGCGAAAACCGGCGTGCTGATCAGAGCGGCAGCAATGGCTGCGCCCAGGAGATGGGGAACGATACGCATCGATGTTTCCTCGACATTGTTTTTTTTATTTCGGCCGGTTCGTCGGCCCTGAGTACTTCGAGATGCCTGGCAGCTCCTGGTGTGTTGGCGTACAGGCATTCGTCTCGAAAAGTGTAGAGCATGAGTCGTGCCAGGCCAGTCGTGTCTGGCTAACTAATTGTTTTCTAAGATAATTAATGTTCTGTTTCAGGTTTTGTGCGGGCTGCGTTATCCGGTTAGCCGAACCGACTGATGGGTCTTGTTCGGAAAACCGAATGGCTTGCGCACCACTAATCCCTGTGGGATTAGTGGTGTGTTCCAGAATGCGAAAGCCCCTGGATCGCGAGATCCAGGGGCTTTTGGTTTGGCGGGGTGCGGTTACGCCGCTTCGATCTTGCGGCGATTGTGCTCGACCTTCTCCAAGTACTGCTGCAGCTTCTGTTGCTCGGCCGCGGTGGTGAACAAACCCAGCTTGCTGCGGCGCCAGAGAATGTCCTGGGCATCGACGGCCCACTCGTCGCTGCACAGATAATCGACTTCGCGGGTGTAAAGGCCTGCACCGATGTGCTCGCCCAGGTCGCCCAGGTCATGCACGCCTTCGAGCATGCGCCAAGTTCGGCTGCCATAGGTGGTGGCCCAGCGGCGGGCGATGTCGGTGGGCAGCCAGTCGAACTTGTCCCGCAGCGCCGAGCACAGTGCTTGCGGAGTGGTCATGTTTTCGCCGCCGGGGAGGGCTTCCACGGCGGTCCAGCTCCCGCGCATCTGTGTGAAATAGGGGGCCAGTTGCGCCATGGCTGATTCGGCCAGTTTGCGATAGGTGGTCAGCTTGCCGCCGAATACCGACAGCAACGGGGCCTCTTGACCGCCGCCGGACAGCGCCAGGGTGTAGTCCCGGGTCACGGCCGATGGGTTGTCGGATTCGTCGTTGCACAGCGGACGTACACCGGAATAGCTGTGCAGGATATCGTCGCGGCTGATTTGCTTCTTGAAGTGAGCGTTGACCACTTTCAGCAGGTAATCGGTTTCGCCTTCGGTGATCGCCACTTTGGCCGGATCGCCGGTATATTCGCGATCCGTCGTTCCGATCAGGGTGAATTGGTTCAGGTACGGAATGGTGAACACGATGCGCTGATCTTCGTTTTGCAGAATGTGCGCATGTTCGCCTTCGTAGAGTTTCGGCACGATCAGGTGGCTGCCCTGGATCAGGCGGATGCCATAGGGCGATTCCAGCTTCAGGTCATCGCGAATGAACTTGGCCACCCACGGGCCGGCGGCGTTGACCAGCGCCTTGGCGTGGATCGAAAACAGGCTGCCGTCGGCACGTTCCAGGTGCAAGTGCCACAGGCCTCTGATGCGGCGGGCATTCACGCAACGGGTGCGGGTGTGGACATGCGCGCCTTTCTCCCGGGCGGCCATGGCATTGAGCACCACCAGCCGCGCGTCATCGACCCAGCAGTCGGAATATTCGAAGCCTTTGGTGATCTCGCTTTTCAGTGCGCTGTCGGCTCCGAACTTCAGGCTTCTGGAGCCGGCGAGTTGCTCGCGTTTGCCCAGGTGATCGTAGAGGAACAGGCCGGCGCGAATCATCCAGGCCGGGCGCAGGTGCGGACGGTGGGGCAGCACGAAACGCATTTGCTTGACGATGTGCGGGGCCTTGGTCAGCAGAACTTCGCGTTCGGCCAAGGCTTCGCGTACGAGGCGGAATTCATAGTGTTCAAGGTAGCGCAGGCCGCCGTGGATCAGCTTGCTGCTGGCCGACGAGGTATGACTGGCCAGGTCGTCCTTTTCACAAAGGAACACCGAAAGACCGCGACCGGCAGCGTCCGCGGCAATCCCCACGCCATTGATACCGCCACCAATGACGGCGACGTCATAGATCTCGGCGAGAGGGGGCGTAGGCAAGGTAGAAGTGGGCATCGGCTGGCCTCGGGTTCTTTTTCACAATATTTGAATTCGAACATAAATGTTCATTTGCGAAAATACTAGCCCATAAGCACAGTCACGACCAGTCGAATTCGATTGAAATTACTGATCGAATGCGGCTGAAAGGAAAATTTACGAACATGAAGCAGGATTGGCAGTGCTGCCAGCGTTTTTTATGAGGGGACGCAGAGGTTAGCGTTTTCAAGCGAAAGGCAGGTCGGCGACGCTAAAGGCGCGTCGCCGGTGTTTGCTCAGGTTCAACCGCGAGTGACTTGCAGCACGGCAGGAAGCGAGGTTAGGAGTTGGTTATCATCATTCCCGGCGTAATACGTAATCCGTATTTCGCCGCCATCCTCGGTGAGGTTCAGGACACTGGGGAAAATGACCGCGGATAGGTCCTGTCCTACGCCAAAACGCTCCATATACATCACTCTGCCGTCGCGTCCGTAGCTTGTCCAGCGAGCATTGACGTGCACAGTTCTGGGGAAGTAAACGGTGAGTCCGGGAGCGGGAATCTTGTCAGGATTCAGTTGGCCTCCAATTGCGTCCGGCACTTCTGGAGGTGGGTTCGATGATGTTTCTTCCGGCACAAAATGAAGCGTGTTGACCGCTGATTCCATGGTTTGGCCGGATGCAGGGTAAACCTGATAACTGACATTGGCGATTGCCACGGGCCCCGGAGGCGTTCCAGGATCTGCGCGCAGGACGTCCTTTGGCACAACGAATTCGAGAAAACGCCCGGTGTCTCTTACCGACAATTTAGCGGAGCAACTGCTCTCTTCGCTCCCGCCTAACCATGACAGCTGGACGGTATCGTTTTCAGCCATGCCCGAATAGACCGCTACGCGGACAATGACGCCTGATTCGGCAACTGCGGGTAAATCGAGTACTCCGCTCTCCGGGGACAGTTCCATAACCACCGGGCGATCAAGGAGATGAGTACCGGGAAGATAACGCAGGCCTTTTGTTGGATCAGTCATAGTAGTAACCCCACAACTTTATTAAGTAATGGCAGCTACTACGTGCCAGGGTCATTGGGCAATACCGCTCCGTTTTACACGGAGCGAGTCGCCAAACGAATGCAGGATCGAGACAGGACCATCCTGTTTTGAGAGCCTTTCGAAGTAGGCGCTGAATGAGTCGACAACTTGGCTACTTTGAAGCTAGCGCAGGATTCATGTCTGTGAAGTCGGATCGACAGACGGACCTCAGACCACCTCCAGCCGAATCTTGTGCTGGGTCAGTAGTTGCGCCAAGGCCGGCACCGGTTGCTGGTCGGTCACCAGGCAGTCGATCAGGCTGATCGGCCCCAGGCGGACCATGGCGTTGCGCCCGAATTTGCTGGAGTCGGCCGCCAGCAGCACTTTACGGGCATTGGCGATGATGGCTTGGGAAACCCGCACTTCCTGGTAGTCGAAGTCCAGCAGGCTGCCATCTTCATCGATCCCGCTGATGCCCACCAAGGCGAAGTCGACCTTGAACTGGTTGATGAAGTCGACGCTGGCCTGACCCACCACACCGCCGTCCCGTCGCACGTTGCCGCCAGCCACCAATACTTCGAAATCGTCCTTGGCGCTGAGGATCGAAGCGACGTGCAGGTTGTTGGTGATCACCTTCAGATGGTTGTGATTGAGCAACGCCCGGGCGATGGATTCGGTGGTGGTGCCGATGTTGATGAACAGCGAGGCGTGATCGGGGATCTGGGCGGCGATGGCTTCGGCGATGCGTTGCTTCTCGTCGCGCATCTGGTCCGCGCGCATGGCGTAGGCGGTGTTTTCCACGCTTGAGTCGTAGGCGGCGCCGCCGTGGTAGCGGCGCAGCAGGTTCGCCTCCGCCAGTTGATTGATGTCGCGGCGGATGGTTTGCGGGGTGACGACGAATAACTGCGCCATTTCCTCGATGCTGACATAACCGCGTTCGCGGACCAGTTCGAGGATTTGTTGCTGGCGGGGAGGCAGATTCATGGGGCTTCCTTTGGGCTGCCATACAAAATTTGCCCATGATGCCGCAGGAATCTACTTCCGACCAGTTTCAGAACCTTATCGGGCCTTATTCAGCGTCTTCGTGGGGTTCCCAGTCGCGGGTGCGGCTGACCGCTTTTTGCCAGCCGGCATAGAGTTTTTCTTTCGCCGGCTCGTCCAGTTGCGGTTCGAATTCGCGCTCGATCACCGCTTTGC
This sequence comes from Pseudomonas sp. OA65, assembly GCF_017498305.1. Lineage (NCBI taxonomy): Bacteria > Pseudomonadati > Pseudomonadota > Gammaproteobacteria > Pseudomonadales > Pseudomonadaceae > Pseudomonas > Pseudomonas sp. OA65. Next base: position 64,807 of record NZ_JAGDEZ010000012.1, on the reverse strand, counting down.
CCCGCAGTTCCTCCAGGCTGCCCCAGAAGCCGCACGCCAGGCCGGCCAGGTAAGCAGCACCCAAGGCTGTGGTTTCGCGCATTTTCGGCCGCTCGACCTGGGTGCCGAGGATGTCGGCCTGGAACTGCATCAGGAAATTGTTCGCCACCGCGCCACCGTCGACGCGCAGGGCCCGGAGGCGTTCGCCCGAATCCTGCTGCATGGCATCGAGTACGTCGCGGGTCTGGTAGGCAATCGACTCCAGCGCTGCGCGAATGATGTGATCGACCCGTACGCCGCGGGTCAGGCCGAACAGCGCGCCACGGGCATAGGGGTCCCAATACGGCGCGCCGAGGCCGGTGAAGGCGGGCACCAGGTACACACCGTTGCTGTCCTTGACCTTGTTGGCGAAGTATTCGGTGTCCAGGGCGTCGTTGATGATCTTCAGTTCATCACGCAGCCATTGGACCGTGGAGCCGCCATTGAATACGGCGCCTTCCAGGGCGTAGGCCACTTCGCCACGCGGGCCGCAGGCGATGGTGGTGAGCATGCCGTGATTGGATTTGACGGCCTTGCTGCCGGTGTTCATCAGCAGGAAACAGCCGGTGCCGTAGGTGTTTTTCGCCTGGCCCGGCTCCACGCACATCTGGCCGAACAGGGCAGCCTGCTGGTCACCGGCGATGCCACCGATGGCGATGCCGCTCTTGGTGCGCCCATAGATTTCCGAGGACGATTTCACTTCCGGGAGCATTTCCCGTGGGATGTCGAGGATCTCGAGCATCTTCGTGTCCCACTCCAGCGAGTGGATATTGAAGAGCATCGTGCGCGAGGCGTTGGTGTAGTCGGTGACGTGGACCTTGCCGCCGGTGAATTTCCAGATCAGCCAACTGTCGACGGTGCCGAACAGTAGCTCACCGTTGCGTGCGCGCTCGCGGCTGCCTTCGACGTTGTCCAGTATCCACTTGAGCTTGGTACCGGAGAAGTACGGGTCGGTGACCAGGCCGGTGGTCTGGCTGATGTATTGCTCGTGGCCGTCGCGCTTGAGCTGTTGGCAGATCTCGGTACTGCGCCGGCACTGCCAGACGATGGCGTTGTAGATCGGTCGGCCGGTGGTCTTGTCCCAGACCACGGTGGTTTCCCGCTGATTGGTAATGCCGATGGCGGCCACCTGGTCATGGTGCAGGCCGGCCTGGGCCAGGGCTTCGACCATGACCGCGCTCTGGGTGGCGAAGATTTCCATCGGGTCGTGTTCGACCCAACCGGCCTGTGGGTAATGCTGGGCGAATTCACGCTGGGCGGTGCAGACCACGTTGGCGTCACGGTCGAAGATGATCGCCCGCGAGCTGGTCGTACCCTGGTCGAGGGCAATGATGTAATTCTTGTTCTGGATATCGGTCATGTCGATTGCCTTGGGACGTAAAAGGAAGAAGCCACGGCGCAGGTTCGATGGGCAAGAGCCTGCGTCGACTGTTTCAGGATGTTCTGGGCTTGCCGTCAATGGCCGGTGTTGCATCCTTTGTAGCAGTTATGGCGCTGGGCAGGTGGCGGGCAATCAACCCGCGATAAGCCGCAGCACCGAGGCACGCACCGACGATCGGCGCAAAAACCGGAACCAGGAAGTACGGGATATCGCGTCCACCCGTGAGGGAAATTTCACCCCAGCCTGCGAAGAAAGTCATCAGTTTAGGACCGAAGTCTCGCGCCGGGTTCATCGCAAAACCCGTCAGCGGCCCCATGGAGCTGCCAATCACGGCAATCAGCAGGCCGATCAGCAACGGCGCCAGTGGGCCACGGGGCAAGCCGTTGTTGTCATCGGTCAGGGACATGATCACCCCCATCAGAATGGCAGTGATGATTGCTTCCACGAGAAAGGCTTGGCCGGTGGACAGTGCCGCGTGCGGGTAGGTGGAGAACACCGAGGCCAGCTCCAGGCTCGCTTCGGTGCCGCGAACCATCTGCCGGGACTGTTCGAAATCGAAGAATAAATTGCTGTACAGCGTGTAGACCAGAAGGGCCCCGCAGAAAGCGCCTGTTACTTGAGAAATGATGTAGAAGGGCAGTTTGCGTTTTTCGAAGTCGGTGAACAGGCACAGGGCGATGCTGACGGCGGGGTTGAGGTGAGCGCCGGAAATGCCCGCGCTCAGATAGATTGCCATGCTGACACCGACGCCCCAGATGAGGCTGATTTCCCACAAGCCGAAACTCGCACCCGCGACCTTGAGCGCCGCGACGCAACCGGTGCCGAAAAAGATCAGCAGGCCAGTTCCCAGGAATTCGGCCAGGCATTGGCTGGACAGGGGCGGCTGTTGTAAAGCAGTTGTCATTCAAACCTCGGTTTTTTGTTGTTTTGCAGCGCGTTCGATACAGCACGATTGCGCGATGTCCACCGAGACAGGATCCCCATCCTGATCTCGGGTTGCAGCTTGAGACATGCAATGTGACTTTCAGTTTCGAAAAAATATAGACAAGAAACGCTGGTGTCAAAGGTCGAAAGTGAACCGTCGGTCACATTTCAACTATTCGCGCGGTGAATGACTCTCCCGTTGGCGAGGCGTCACCGCTTCTCACAGTGCGGTCCCGAAGCCTTTTCACAGGCGATGGCTTAGAATCCGCTCACTCTTTTTGAATTTCCTTGTCAGGAGCGGTCATGACACCCGCGTTGGATCTGCTAAAGAAAGTGCGCGCCGAACATCGCATCCACAGCTATGAACACGATCCCAAGGCTGCTTCCTATGGCTTGGAGGCGGCGGAAAAGCTCGGGCTGGATCCCGCGCAGGTGTTCAAGACGCTGTTGGCGGCCAGTGAAAAAGGTGAGCTGCTGGTGGCGGTAGTGCCTGTGGCCGGGAGTTTGGATTTGAAAGGCCTGGCCCATGCCGCTGGCGTGAAGAAGGTCGAGATGGCCGATCCCGCCGCCGCGCAGCGTTCGACCGGTTATCTGCTCGGCGGCATCAGCCCGTTGGGGCAGAAGAAGCGCCTTCGCACGTTTATCGACAGTTCCGCACAGCCGCTCGCCAGCATGTTTGTCAGTGCGGGGCGGCGAGGCTTGGAAGTCGAGCTGGCGCCTTCGGTATTGAAGGAACACACCGGGGCGGCGTTTGCCGATATTGGGCGGGCTTGATAGAGCGGGTGGCTGCTGCGCAGCCAAGCGGGAGCAAGCTTCCTCGCCACAAGGATGCGTCGTGTTTTTATCGTGCGCTGTAGGGTGAAAATTCTGCTGATCTGTCTCTGGATAAGCCTTGCCGCTGCACCCATGCTGGCGCATCAGAAAAATAAGGAGAAGGGCCATGCAGCTTGCGTTTCATCAGGTCGATGCATTCAGTGACCGGCCGTTCGGCGGTAACCCGGCGATGGTCTATCGGCTCGACGGCTGGCTTGCCGATGACTTGATGCAGAAGATTGCCGCCGAACATAACCTGGCTGAAACCGCGTTCCTGGTGCGTGAAGGCCAGCATTGGCATATCCGCTGGTTCACCCCCACCACTGAAGTCCCGCTGTGTGGGCACGCCACGTTGGCCAGCGCTTATGTGCTGTTCGAGGTCTATCACGAACCCGTCGAGCGCCTGGATTTCATCTGCCGGTCCGGTTCGCTGAGCGTGACGCGCGAGGGTGATCGGTTGTGGCTGGATTTTCCGGCCGTCGTGCCGGCCGAGCTGGGCGCCTCCTTGGCGGTGCAGAGTGCCTTGGGCGTCGAAGCGGTGGATGTGCTGAGCTCCAATGAACTGTTCGTGGTGCTGGAATCGGAGCAAGCGGTGCTCGATTGCAAGCCGGACATGGCGGCCCTGGCGAAACTGCCCTGGCCTGGCGCGATCGTCACCGCGCCGGGAAGCAAGCATGATTTTGTCTCGCGCTATTTTGCCCCGGCGATCGGTATCAACGAAGACCCGGTGACTGGCTCGACCCATTGCAGCCTGATTCCCTATTGGTCCAAGCGCCTGGGCAAGCATGGACTGACGGCTTATCAATGCTCGGCCAGGGGAGGGGCGTTGTTTTGCCGGCTGGAGGGGGAGCGGGTGAAGATTGGCGGGCATGCGACGTTGGTGGCGAGTGGGACGTTGATGTTGGGGGCGCACTGACTTTTGTGGGAGCGGGCTTGCTCGCGAAGGCGGTGTGTCAGCTACATTGATGTTGAATGTGCTGCCCTCTTCGCGAGCAAGCCCGCTCCCACACTGGGGGTGCGTTATCAGTTGGCCGCGCTGTAGCGCCGCACACCGCTATCCACCGGCGGGATCTGTGCCGCCGTACTGCCCGAGGCCTGGAACAGCACCAGGTGCTCAGCCGCCACGCGGATGCCGACAGTGGCGCCGACCTGATGGTCGGCATGGCTGGGGAAGATCGATTCCAATTGCGCGCCTGTGGGCAACTGCAGGCGATACAAGGTTGAGGCGCCCAGGAAGGTCTTGCCGATGATTCTACCGGTGAGCGGGCTGTCCGGCGCATAGACGATATCGTCTGGGCGCAGCAGCACGTCCACCGCACCGCCGATGGGCCAGGTGTAGGCGCGGTTGCCACGCAGGATGCCCAGTTCGGTCTGCACCGATTCCGGGCTGTCGAGCTGGCCACGAATGAAATAGCCCTGGCCAATGAAACTGGCGACGAATGGCGTCAGCGGTTCGTGGTACAGGTTGTAGGGCGTGTCCCACTGTTCCAGGCGACCTTCCTTGAAAACACCGACATGGTCACTTACGGCGAAGGCTTCTTCCTGGTCGTGGGTCACCAGGATCGCGCTGGTGCCACGGGCCTTGAGAATGTCCCGCACTTCATGGCTGAGCTTGCGTCGCAGCTCGCCATCGAGGTTGGAGAACGGCTCGTCGAGCAACAGCAGCTGCGGTTCCGGCGCCAGCGCACGGGCCAGGGCCACGCGTTGTTGCTGGCCGCCAGACAGTTCATGGGGAAAACGCTTGCCCAGGTGCTTCAGGTTGACCAGTTCCAGCAGCTCTTCGACGATGCGGTCCTTGTCCGGATGCTTGCGAATGCCAAAGGCAATGTTCTGTGCCACGCTCAGGTGGGGGAACAGGGCGTAATCCTGGAACACCATGCCGATGCGGCGCTTTTCCGGGGCGAGGGTGAAACCGGCGCGGGAGATGGTTTCCCCGGCCAGTTGGATTTCACCCTCATGCACCGGTTCGAAGCCGGCGATGGCGCGCAACGTCGTGGTCTTGCCGCAGCCGGACGAACCGAGCAGGCAACCGATATCGCCGGCATTGAGGTGCAGGTTGAGGTTCTGCACGACCCGCTGGTCCTGATAACCGCAGGCCAGATTGTGCAAGTTCAGCAGCAGGGCGTGGCTCATGCGTGGTGATACGCCGGCTCGACCAAGAATTCGAGCAGGGCCTTTTGCGCGTGCAGGCGATTTTCGGCCTGGTCCCAGGCTACCGAACGCGGGTCATCCAGCAGGTCCATGCTGATTTCCTCGCCACGGTGGGCCGGCAGGCAATGCATGAACAATACGTCGGCATCCGCCAAGTCGAGCAGGGCCCGGTTGACCTGCAGTGGCGCGAACAGCTCCAGGCGCCTGGCGGTCTCTTCTTCCTGGCCCATGGAGGTCCAGACGTCGGTGCTCACCAGGTGCGCACCGGCCACGGCCTGTTTCGGATCGCGGACGATGGACACTCGGTCCCCGGCCTTGGCCAGCAGCTCGGCATTGGGGTCAAAGCCTTCAGGGCAGGCAATGCGCAGCTGGAAGTCGAATTGCATCGCCGCTTCTATATAGCTGTTGCACATGTTGTTGCCATCGCCGATCCAGGCCACGGTCTTGCCCTGGATCGAGCCACGGTGCTCGAGGAAGGTCTGCATGTCGGCCAGCAGTTGGCAAGGGTGCAGGTCGTCGGACAGGCCGTTGATCACCGGTACGCGGGAATGGGCCGCGAACTCGGTCAGGGTGCTGTGGGCAAAGGTACGGATCATCATCGCGTCGAGCATGCTCGACATGACGATGGCGCAGTCGCTGATGGGTTCGCCACGGCCCAGTTGGGTGTCACGGGGCGACAGGAAGATCGCCTGGCCGCCCAGTTGGATCATGCCGGCTTCGAAAGAGATGCGCGTGCGGGTCGATGACTTCTCGAAGATCATCCCCAGCACGCGGTTTTTCAAGGGCTCGAACAGTACGCCGCGGTTACGCAGGTCCTTGAGCTCCACGCCTCGACGGATCACGCCGAGCAACTCATCGGGCGTGAAATCCATCAGGGAGAGAAAGTGCCTTGCGCTCATGATTGACTACCTTTTTGTAACTGACCGCAGATGCTCAAAGCCTTGTTTAATGAAAAAACGGGCGAGACCTGCGGCAAAAGCCGCACGGGGCGACGAAATAGGGGAAGGCGCGATCTTATAATTAAATGTCGCGTCTTACCAATAGGGCTACGGTTTTTGGGGAGTTCAGCGAGGCCGTCGCAAGACTGCGATGGCAAATTTGTGGCCGGTTTCCTGACAGCAGCGACCCATTTGTACACTGGCGTTGCTCGCCTTGGCAATCAAGCGTGGCGGGCGCGTGATGGAGGATGGTCGGTTTTGTCATGCCATTGCGTCCTTTCGCCTGTCTGCCGGTGGCTGTGAAATATTTCCTAATGCAAAGGCCTGGGTTATAAATGAGCCACAGCGGCACAGGAGCCCGAAATGGATTCGAAAGAGCAACAACTGATGGAATTGCTGGGGCTGACCGCACGCTCGCTGACGCACCTGACGGCTTCGGTGACGTCCATGTCATTCGAATTGCTGCGCAGCGATGATGAGGTGACCAAGGCGGCCGGTCGACGGATGATCGATCGCATGGCCACGATCAGCAGTGGCCTCGACGAGCATTGGCGTTTGATTGGCGAGCTGACCGGTGTGCCCATCGCCCAGGAACAAGTGGAAACCATCGAGGAAATCCAACTCTTGGCGCCGCCCCCCGAAGGCCCTTGATCGCACCTCATCGGCGGGCCTGATGCCCGGCAATTCACAGGACGAACGTCGCTGGCGCTGCCGGGAATCAAGCGCCATAGTTTTATTCCCGCGGCCGAAAGTGCCCGCCACGAATAAAACAGAGACTGGCCATGACCAAGACTCTCCACCACCGTGCGTGCCATCTGTGTGAAGCCATCTGCGGCTTGACCCTCGAAACCACCGAAACCGACGGCCAGGGCCTGGCAATCACTTCTATCAAGGGCGATGCGCTGGATACCTTCAGTCGCGGTCATATCTGCCCCAAGGCAGTGGCCCTGCAGGATATCCAGAACGATCCGGACCGCCTGCGCCAACCCATGCAGCGCGTCGGCACCGAATGGCAACCCATCGCCTGGGACGACGCCTTCGCGTTGGTGGCCGAGCGTCTGGCGGACATCCAGGCGCGTCACGGCCAGAACGCGGTGGCCGTCTATCAGGGCAACCCCAGCGTGCATAACTATGGGCTGATGACCCACAGCAACTATTTCCTGGGGCTGTTGAAGACCCGCAGCCGTTTTTCGGCCACCTCGGTGGACCAACTGCCTCATCATTTGACCAGTCACCTGATGTACGGTCACGGCCTGCTCCTGCCGATTCCGGACATCGACCACACCGATTTCATGTTGATCCTGGGCGGCAATCCACTAGCTTCCAACGGCAGCATCATGACCGTGCCAGACGTGGAGAAGCGCCTCAAGGCGATTCAGGCCCGTGGCGGCAAAGTGGTGGTGGTCGATCCACGCCGTAGCGAAACGGCGGCCATCGCCGACCAGCATGTCTTCGTCCGCCCGGGTGGCGATGCCGCGCTGCTGTTCGGCTTGCTCAACACCTTGTTCAGCGAAGGCTTGACCCGTGACAGTCATCTGCCGGTGGACGGCCTGGACGAGGTGCGGGCGGCCGTTGCTTCCTTCACGGCTGAAGCGATGAGTCCGCTCTGTGCGGTGCCGGCCGTGCAGATCCGGCAGTTGGCCCGGGACTTCGCCGCCGCGCCGTCAGCGGTGTGTTATGGGCGGATGGGGGTGTCGACCCAAGCGTTCGGTACGCTGTGCCACTGGCTGATTCAGGTGATCAACCTGGTCACCGGCAACCTTGATCGGGTGGGCGGTGCGCTGTGCACCGAGCCGGCGGTGGACTTGGTGGCCACCACCTCGGGCGGGCATTTCAATCGTTGGCAGAGCCGGGTGTCCGGGCGTCCTGAATATGCGGGGGAATTGCCGGTGTCGGCCCTGGCCGAGGAGATGCTCACCGAGGGCGAAGGCCAGATTCGTGCACTGGTGACCGTGGCCGGTAATCCGGTGCTGTCCACGCCCAACGGGCGGCAACTGGAACAGGCCCTGGATGGGCTGGAGTTCATGGTCAGCGTCGATTTGTACATCAACGAAACCACCCGTTACGCCGACCTGATCCTGCCCTCGACCTCGGCCTTGGAAAACGATCACTACGACACCACGTTCAACCTGTTTGCGGTGCGCAACGTCACACGTTTCAACCGGGCGATCCTGCCCAAGCCCGACGGGGCGCTGCACGATTGGGAAATCTTCGTCGGCCTGGCCAAGGCCTTTGCTGCCCGGACCGGCAAGGAACTCAAGCCGACCATGCCGCCGGCACAGATGATCGATTTTGGCCTGCGCAACGGGGCGTATGGCGACGCTTCGCCGCACAAGCTGTCCCTGGCGACCCTGTTCGACCATCCCCATGGCATCGACCTCGGCGCGCTCAAGCCCAATCTGGCCCCACGATTGAAAACCGAAAACCAGCGGGTGCAGGCCGCGCCGGCAGTGATCCTCGCTGACCTGGCGCGGTTTGCCGCGTTGCAGGCGCCGGAACCGGACGAGTTGCTGATGATTGGCCGCCGCCATGTGCGCAGCAACAACTCCTGGATGCATAACTTCCACCGACTGGTGAAGGGCAAGCCGCGTCATCAGTTGCTGATGCACCCGGATGACCTTGCTTCTCGCGGCCTTGTCGACGGGCAGAGGGTGACGGTCAGTTCGCGGGTGGGGGCCATCGACGTCGAGGTGCTGGGCAGCCTGGATATGATGAAAGGCGTGGTCAGCCTGCCCCACGGCTGGGGCCATGCCCGGCCGGGGGTGCAGATGGCCATCGCCAGCGGACAGCCAGGCTCCAGCGCCAACGACCTGACCGATGACTGTCAGCTCGATGAGTTGTCCGGCAACGCAGCGCTTAACGGCGTACCGGTGAAGGTGGCGGCTGCGTAAAATTGTCTCTGGAGCAGGTTCGGCTTTCCGTTACAATGCGTCACCGTGTCGACAACTTAAGTCGCAAAAGTTTTAAGCCGAGGTGCTCCATGGATATCATCGAAACGATTAAAGACCAGATTGCCAACAACACCATCCTGCTTTACATGAAAGGCTCGCCGAACGCGCCACAGTGCGGTTTCTCGGCCAAGGCTGCCCAGGCGGTGATGGCGTGTGGCGAGAAGTTTGCCTACGTGGACATCCTGCAGAACCCGGAAATCCGCGCCAACCTGCCTAAGTACGCCAACTGGCCAACCTTCCCGCAATTGTGGGTGGGTGGTGAACTGATCGGTGGTAGCGACATCATGACCGAGATGGCCGCCGACGGCTCTTTGCAGGCCACGATCAAGGAAGCGGTAGAAAAAGCGGCGGCGAACAAGACCGAAGCCTGATCCATGGAAATCTGTTCACCACACTGGTTGTGGTGAACATTAGACATTGTGGGAGCGAGCCTGCTCGCGAAAGCGGTGTGTCAGTCTCTGTTGATGTTTCTGATACAACGCTATCGCGAGCAGGCTCGCTCCCACAATGGATTTCAGTGGTTTGAAATCCAGGCAATAAAAAGCCCCGCCTCTCGAAAGAGGGCGGGGCTTTTTAGTGGCTTGCTGCTGGGAAAACTTACTCTTCACCCATCTGCGATTGCAGGTAGTTCTCCAGACCGATCTTGTCGATCAGGCCCAGTTGGGTTTCCAGCCAATCGATATGCTCTTCCTCGGATTCGAGGATGTCTTCCAGCAGTTCACGGCTACCGAAGTCGCCAACGCTTTCGCAATGGGCGATGGCGGCCTTCAGGTCGGCGTGGCCGGTTTTCTCGATACGCAGGTCGCACTCGAGCATTTCCCGGGTGTGTTCGCCGATGTGCAGCTTGCCCAGGTCCTGGACGTTCGGTAGGCCTTCAAGGAACAGGATGCGCTTGATCAGCTTGTCCGCGTGCTTCATCTCGTCGATGGACTCGTGGTACTCGTGCTTGCCCAGCTTGTTCAGGCCCCAATCCTCGTACATGCGCGCATGCAGGAAATATTGGTTGATCGCGACCAGCTCATTGGCAAGGATCTTGTTGAGATGCTGGATGACTGTAATGTCGCCTTTCATGATGAGGCCTGCCCTTTAATAGCTGTGTATAGGGCGGAGTTTGAGCCGCGTATTTATCAGTGTCAAACCTAAGTTATTGAATAATAAATGAAAATTAATCGGAATAAGAATGTTTGTGTTCCGCGTCTGGACGCTAACTATTTGATTTACAGGCATAAAAAAACCGGACATTAAGTCCGGTTCCTTGAAAAGCTGTGATTACGCGGCAGTAAATTCTACCGGGTAAGGGATCGAGGCCTGTGCCGTCTGCACCTGGGCGAGGGTTTCACGCACCACTTCCTTGGCCAGGCAGGCACATTTGCCGCATTGGCTGGCTACGCCGGTGGCCTGGCGGACTTCGCGATAGCTGCAGCAACCTTCATAGATCGCTTCGCGGATTTGCCCGTCGGTGACGCCAGTGCAGAGGCATACATACATAAGTGAGAACCGTCGCTGGTTGTGACTCAATTGAGACGGATCTTAATGTTAACGAGAATGATTGTCAAAGTGGTTTCTCAAGGTCTTTGCGTCATGGCGACGTCGGGCTGACGAACGGTTTTGTCCAGCGTGGCGAAAGCGGCACGCAGCGGGGCGGCGATTTTTCGATACCGCCGAAAAACCGTTGAAGACAGGCCAAATGCCCGGTGTATGATGGTCGGCCCTTGCAAGCGGGTTCGTGTCACAGGGCTGTCGCCTGAGGGTGGCAGGCTGGCCCGGACCTTGTTTTCACGCTATTACATCAGGAGATATCCAATGAGCGTACTCGTAGGCAAACAAGCCCCAGACTTTACCGTTCCAGCCGTCCTCGGCAACGGCGAAATCGTCGACAGCTTCACCCTGTCCTCGGCCATCAAAGGCAAATACGGCCTGGTGTTCTTCTATCCGCTGGACTTCACCTTCGTCTGCCCATCCGAGCTGATCGCACTGGATCACCGCATGGACGATTTCAAGGCGCGCAACGTTGAAGTGGTCGCGGTTTCGATCGACTCGCACTTCACCCACAACGCCTGGCGCAACACCCCGATCAACAATGGCGGTATCGGCGAGGTGAAATACACCATGGCTGCCGACATGAAGCACGAAATCGCCAAGGCCTACGACGTTGAGTCCGAAGGCGGCGTGGCTTTCCGTGGCGCGTTCCTGATCGACGATAAAGGCGTTGTCCGTTCGCAGATCATCAACGACCTGCCGCTGGGCCGTAACATGGAAGAGCTGATCCGTCTGGTCGACGCGCTGCAATTCCACGAAGAGCACGGCGAAGTCTGCCCGGCCAACTGGAAAAAAGGCGACAAGGGCATGACCGCATCGCCTGAAGGCGTTGCCGCTTACCTGGGCGAGCACGGCGAAAACCTGTAAGCGCACCCAGTCATAAAAAAACCGGCCCTCGATGGGCCGGTTTTTTTATGGGCAGTGCAAGCCGAATGATTGGCAGAGACGCAGAATCTTTGGCTCTGGACCCTGTGGCGAGGGAGCTTGCTCCCGCTGGGTGGCGTAGCCGCCCCAAATATTTTGTGAGCGCTTCGCGCTCAAGCGGGAGCAAGCTCCCTCGCCACAAGAGCCACAAGAGCCACAAGAGCCACAACAGTCGGATCTGGCGCCGATGTCAGTCGTCGAAATCCTGCCAGCCACCCATCTCTTTCCAGCGGTTGACGATGCCGCAGAACAGCTCGGCGGTCTTCTCGGTGTCGTAGCGGGCCGAGTGGGCCTCGCGGCCATCGAAGTCGATGTCGGCTGCCTGGCAGGCCTTGGCCAAGACAGTCTGGCCATACGCCAGCCCCGCCAAGGTCGCGGTGTCGAAGCTGGAGAACGGGTGGAACGGGTTGCGCTTCATGTCCAGGCGCGCGACGGCGGCGTTGAGGAAGCCCAGGTCGAAGCTGCTGTTGTGGCCGACCAGGATCGCTCGCTTGCAACCGTTGGCTTTCAGCGCCTTGCGCACGCCACGGAAAATGTCGGTCAGGGCCGTTTCTTCGCTGACCGCCATGCGCAACGGGTGATCGAGCTTGATCCCGGTGAATTCCAGGGCCGCCGCTTCGACGTTGGCGCCTTCGAACGGTTCGACACGGAAGAAGTAGGTGTGATCAGGGAACACAAAGCCTTTTTCGTCCATGCCGATGGTGGTCGCGGCGATTTCCAGCAGGGCGTCGGTGGCGGAATTGAAACCACCGGTTTCGACATCGACGACGACCGGCAGATAACCACGGAACCGCGCGGCCATGGGGTGACGGGCGCCGCCCGAACCACCGTTGCCGTCCAGTTCGTCGTCGAAATGATCTTCACTCACGCGTTTTCCTCCAGCAGGCGCCAGCGCAGTTTTTCACCGGCGCGCAGCGGGATGACGGTCTGCTCGCCGAAGGGCAGGCTGACAGGGGCGGTCCACTCGTCACGGACCAGGGTAATACGATCGGTGTTCACCGGCAGGCCATAGAAACGTGGGCCATGCAGGCTGGCGAAGCCTTCGAGCTTGTCCAGCGCGTTGCGCTGTTCGAACGCCTCGGCGTACATCTCGATGGCGGCATAGGCGGTGTAGCAGCCGGCGCAACCGCAGGCCGCTTCCTTGGCGTGCAGGGCGTGGGGGGCCGAGTCGGTGCCGAGGAAAAACTTGGCGCTGCCGCTGGTGGCGGCGTCCAGCAAGGCTTCCTGATGGGTATTGCGCTTGAGGATCGGCAGGCAATAGAAGTGCGGCCGGATCCCGCCCACCAGCATGTGGTTGCGGTTGTACAGCAGGTGATGGGCGGTAATGGTCGCGCCGACGTTGGCCGGGGCCTCGTTGACGAACTGCACGGCATCGCCGGTGGTGATGTGTTCGAACACCACCTTGAGGGTCGGGAAGCGCTCCACGACGCGGCGCATGTGCTCGTCGATGAAGATCTTCTCGCGGTCGAACACGTCGACGTCGCCCCGGGTGACTTCACCATGGATCAACAACGGCATGCCGACTTCGGCCATGGCCTCCAGCGCGGGGAAGATCTTGTCGATGCTGGTGACGCCGGAATCGGAGTTGGTGGTCGCGCCGGCGGGGTACAGCTTGGCGGCGTGGACAAAACCGCAGGCCTTGGCGTCGCGAATCTCTTCGGGCTGGGTGCGGTCGGTGAGGTAAAGCACCATCAGCGGTTCGAAGCGGCTGCCAGCCGGGCGCGCGGCGAGGATACGCTGGCGATAGCCATCGGCCTCGGCAGCGTTGCGCACGGGCGGAACCAGGTTAGGCATGATGATTGCGCGCCCGAAGGTGCGCGCGACATCGGCGACGGTATGGGTCAACACAGCACCATCGCGAAGATGAATATGCCAGTCGTCGGGACGCAGCAGGGTCAGGCGGTCGGACATTGGGGGGCTTCCAGGCGGGTCAAACTCTGGGGAATGCTACCGGAAAAGACCGATTCAGGCACCCGCTATCAAGTTCTGCCACAACTTACCGATAGCTCCTACAGGTGTGCCACGAATCCGTGCAGTGCCCCGGACAGGCGTCATGCCCTCAAGCGTGCGTCGATCTTTGTATAAAAGTCAGTGGAGCCTCCCGTGCGCCAGCGTTATCTAGCCTTGCTCAGTGTGTTTGCCAGCCTTCCCGCCATGGCGCTCACTTTCCAGACCCGTCTGGAGAGCATCGAGTGGACGGTCGAAGGCGACAAGTTCGAGTGTCGGCTGAGCCAGCCGATCACCGATTTCGGCAGTGGCGAATTCGTGCGCAAGGCGGGCGAGCAGGCCACGTTCCGCCTCAAGGCTTATAACCCGATGCTCGGTGGCGGCTCCGCAACCTTGCTCGCGGCCGCGGCGCCCTGGCAGCCAGGACGGGGCGATATCAACCTGGGCTCGGTCAGGATCGGCAGCGGCGATGTGCTGTTCGACAGTTCCCAGGTCCAGGCAGGCCGACTGATCAGCGGATTGATGGAAGGCCGCAGCCCCGTGGTTCGACGCAACACCGAGGATGGGCGTGTTTCTGAAGTTCGGCTGCTGCCCGTGCGCTTCAACAAGGCGTTCAACGATTACCAGGGCTGCGTGGCGAAACTGTTGCCGAAAAACTTCGAACAGATCAAGCAAACCCAGATCGGCTTCCCCGGCGAGGGGATTGAGCTGGATGCTCGGGCCAAGGCTCAGTTGCAGGTCATGCTCGACTTCATCAAGGCAGACCCGAGCGTCAATCATGTGCAACTTGATGGTCATTCCGACAACAGTGGCAACCGCCTGACCAACCGTGAGCTTTCGCGTCGCCGGGCCCTGGCGGTTCAGGACTTCTTCAAGGCCAACGGCTTCCAGGAGTCCCAGTTCACCGTGCGCTTCCACGGCGAGCGTTATCCGCTGGTCGCCAATACCAACGCCGCCAATCGGGCCAAGAATCGTCGTGTCGTGGTAAAACTGGAGCGGGTGGCGGCTGCCCAGGCCCCGGCGCCACAGCCGCCAACACCAGCGGCAACGCCTGCACCGCCGGCCGTGGCGCCTGCGGCTGCGCCGGGCAAGACAACGGCGCCAGTTGCTCCGGCCAAGACGGCTGCGCCTGCTGCTACGGCTGCGCGCACTTCCTGACCCCCTGCGGATCGTCGCGCAATCGACATAATCTGTCGCTTCGTCGTCATAAGCTGTCGCGCCTCTGTAAATTATCCGCGCTGGACGTTAGACTTCCCGGCTTTCCGTACAACCCGTGGAGTGATGGCATGGCGGACGTAAACAAGGTCGTTCTGGCGTATTCCGGCGGCCTGGACACTTCGGTGATCCTCAAGTGGCTGCAGGACACTTATAACTGCGAAGTGGTGACCTTCACCGCTGACCTGGGGCAGGGCGAAGAAGTCGAGCCTGCACGCGCCAAGGCCCAGGCCATGGGCGTCAAAGAGATCTACATCGATGACCTGCGCGAAGAGTTCGTCCGCGACTTCGTGTTCCCGATGTTCCGCGCCAACACCGTTTACGAAGGCGAGTACCTGCTGGGTACGTCCATCGCCCGTCCGTTGATCGCCAAGCGTCTGATCGAAATCGCCAACGAAACCGGCGCCGACGCCATTTCCCATGGCGCCACCGGCAAAGGCAACGACCAGGTGCGTTTCGAGCTGGGCGCCTATGCTCTCAAACCGGGTGTGAAGGTCATTGCCCCGTGGCGTGAATGGGACCTGCTGTCCCGCGAAAAACTGATGGACTACGCCGAGAAGCACGCGATCCCGATCGAGCGCCACGGTAAGAAGAAATCGCCGTACTCGATGGATGCCAACCTGCTGCACATCTCCTATGAAGGCGGCGTGCTGGAAGACACCTGGACCGAGCACGAAGAAGACATGTGGCGTTGGACCGTCTCCCCGGAGAAGGCCCCAGATACCCCGCAGTACCTGGAACTGACCTATCGCAACGGCGATATCGTCGCGCTGGACGGCGTGGAAATGAGCCCGGCCACCGTGCTGGCGACCCTGAACCGCATCGGCGGCGAACACGGCATCGGTCGCCTGGACATCGTCGAGAACCGTTATGTCGGCATGAAGTCCCGCGGCTGCTACGAAACCCCGGGCGGTACCATCATGCTGCGCGCCCACCGGGCGATCGAATCGATCACCCTGGACCGCGAAGTGGCTCACCTCAAGGACGAGTTGATGCCCAAGTACGCCAGCCTGATCTACACCGGCTACTGGTGGAGCCCTGAGCGTCTGATGCTGCAACAGATGATCGACGCTTCCCAGACCAACGTGAACGGCGTGGTACGCCTGAAGCTGTACAAGGGCAACGTGATCGTGACCGGGCGCAAGTCCGACGACTCGCTGTTCGATGCCAACATCGCAACCTTCGAAGAAGACGGCGGTGCCTACAACCAGGCCGACGCAGCCGGCTTCATCAAGCTCAACGCCTTGCGCATGCGTATCGCGGCGAACAAGGGTCGCAAGCTGTTCTGACCTTGGTTATCCAAAAAAACGGCCTGCCTTGAGCAGGCCGTTTTTTTTGTCCTCTTTTTGGCGCGTGCCGCAGGCTCGTACCTGATGGCTCATTTATCCTGCCCGTGGGCAGCAGTCTCGTTGTAGATGACGTACACGACGATGCCGGCGTGCTTTAAATGCTTCGATCGACAGGTCTCGATCAAGCGATGGGATTGGCCGCATAAGATACACAGGGTGTCCGGCGATTCATGGCTGTGTCGATGCAGGCCTATCAGCAGCAGTCGTTGCTCCTTGCCTGTCTGGCGCAGCATTCGTTTACGCCGACCGGTTGCGTCATCCATGGTCTTTATAAAATGTTTGCTCTTGCGGAAATCTGAAGGTGAATACAAGGAACGATAATTGAAGTTGAGCGTGATGAAAAAAAGCAGCAATAGATAAAACGGAAAACTGATCAGGAACCAGAGGTAATATTCACGATCCTGGTCATCCAGGAAAGGCAGCGAAATCGCCGCGGAAGTTTCGGATAAAGTTGCGAATATGGCGATAAGGGTCATGGGGTTGGTAATGGTTTTCAAAGGTTTGTTCATGGTTAATGCTCATGGAATATTCGTGCTCGGTGAGTAAAGTGAAAATAGTCTTTGTGGTAATTAAGTGTCGCGATAACGGTCAGGGTTGCCGGCACTTAATGTCAGGCGCCTGAGCATCTTTTATATATGAATTCCTATTGCTGAAGTGAGGCGTGGCAGTTTTAACAGCAAACAATTCAGTTACTCTTTATGAGTAAAAAGCTCTCCGACTGTCGGTTCGCGGCAGGCATGGCGGTGAAAGAACGCATTATTCATGGGGATACCGGGGTGTTGGTGAGGTCGATCTTTCTCTGAAAAAAAATTCAGGACACATTTTTCCCAGCGGAATTTGTAGGATTTTTCTGTATAGCTTGTAGGTTCTGTCTCTCGGTGCGAGCGGTCAGGGGGGGGCAGCATGCCAAGGTAGAAATGACTAGGCTATTGTGCGTGCTCTAAAAATTCGAACAGCGAAGTTGGATTTGCCCATGAATAAAGTGCTGATCGTGGATGATCATCCCGTCATTCGTCTTGCTGTACGTTTGCTGATGGAGCGTCATGGATATGAGGTCGTTGCCGAAACCGACAACGGCGTCGATGCGCTACAACTTGCTCGTGAACTTATGCCCGACATCGTCATTCTCGATATCGGCATTCCGAAACTGGACGGGCTGGAGGTGATTGCCCGTTTGGCGGCCATTCCTTCATCAATGAAAGTGCTGGTGCTGACGTCCCAGGCGCCTGGACATTTTTCGATGCGCTGCATGCAAACGGGTGCGGCCGGCTATGTCTGCAAGCAACAGGATCTTACTGAGTTATTAAGTGCAATAAAGGCAGTGCTGTCCGGTTACAGTTACTTTCCCAACCAGGCACTGCACACGGTGCGATCGAGCCTGGGTAATGCCAGTGAGTCCGATATGGTTGATCGGTTATCGGGGCGGGAAATGATGGTCTTGCAGCAACTGGCGCGCGGCAAGACCAACAAGGAAATCGCCGATGGCATGTTCTTGAGCAACAAGACCGTCAGTACTTACAAGACTCGCCTGTTATTGAAACTCAATGCCCGTTCGCTGGTCGACCTGATCGAACTGGCGCAGCGCAATGGGTTGGTGTGAGGCTTCAGGTCACGCGTACTCAGTAAAAAGCCTCCATCAGGGAGGCTTTTACGTGTCAGAGATCAAAGTCGTATTCGGCCAATTGCTTCTGTAAACGGCGCTCTTCCAACAGGTTATCGATGGTGCGACGCTTGCTCAGGTTGGTTTTCGCCACTTCCGGCACGGCCACAGGCTCGACGTCGTCGGCTTCAACGGCGGTGAATTCGTCTTCTACATCCAGTTGTTCTTTGCCAGCACTCATGGGTTCGACTCCAGGCTAAGACTGCCATTGGCGCTCCTTATATCGATAAACCACGAGCGGGTAAAAAAGATTTTTTCAATCGATGGATCGAGAAAAGCAATAGCGCCTCAATCGTCTGAAGTCTTGTGCTTGTATTCACATAGATCTTCGATCCGGCAGCTGCCGCAGCGGGGCTTGCGCGCCAGGCAGACGTAGCGACCGTGGAGGATGAGCCAGTGATGGGAGTCCAGCAGGTATTCCTTGGGAACAAACTTCATCAGCTTCTTCTCCACTTCCACCACGTTTTTGCCGGGGGCCAGCCCGGTACGGTTGCTGACGCGGAAAATGTGGGTGTCGACGGCCATGGTCAACTGCCGAAACGCGGTGTTGAGCACGACGTTGGCGGTTTTGCGGCCGACGCCTGGAAGGGCCTCCAGCGCTTCACGAGTCTGGGGGATTTCACTGCCGTGGCGCTCGATCAGCAGGCGGCAGGTTTCGATCACGTTTTTAGCCTTGCTGTTGAACAGGCCGATGGTCTTGATGTACTCGGACAACCCTTCGACGCCCAGGGCATGGATCGCCTCTGGGGTATTGGCGACCGGGAACAGTTTGGCCGTGGCCTTGTTGACGCCGACGTCGGTGGACTGCGCCGACAGGATGACTGCGATCAGCAACTCGAACGGAGAGGAATAGGCCAGTTCGGTTTTCGGCTCCGGGTTGTCTTCGTGAAAGCGACGGAATATTTCCAGGCGTTTTGCGGCGTTCATGGGCGCGGCGTTTCCTCGAGGATTGAAGGGGATTTGGCAGCCGTCCAGGCCCGTCGGGCCGCCAGCAGCAGCCCGAGCAGAATGAACCCGCCAGGAGCGAGCAAGGCCAGGGGCAGGCCGCTGCCGATCAGTTCACGGATGGCGCCCAGGCTGATCATCAAGAGACCGAACACCCCAACCAGCCGCAGGCGCACACGCAGGCGAGACTCAACGAAGAACCCCCCATGCTCCAGCGCCACGCAGCTCAGGGCGATCCAGCCCATGTACAGGCTCAGCGGTTGATACAGTTCCAGTGCCCAGGCCTGAATGACCAAACCTGTACAGGTGGTCAGGGTGGTGGCCAGCACAATCGCTGCGAGCAGCCTTTGCCCGGACGTCAGGCGCTGCCGGACAAGTCCCATTGCCAGGCCCAGGCAGGAGAGAATCAGCGCCCAGGCCAGCCATAGTGCCAGTGCGCCGACCAATGAATGGCTAGCGCCAACCAACGGGACGAGCAGCAGGCCCCGTGTCAGGCCCCATGGCTTATTCATCCGCAGACACTCCCGTTAACCGGGCCTTATGCTCGTCGAAGTAACGCAACGCGTCATGAACCGCCCGGAGCACCGCCCGGGACGTCACCGTTGCGCCGGCCAATTGATCGAACTGACCCTGGTCCTTTTTCAAGGCCCACCCGCTGTCATCAGGCGCCTGGCGGGATTTGCCGGTGAAGGTCTGCAACCAGGCGTTCGGCCAGCCGGCAATCGCCGCGCCCAACCCGGGCGTCTCGGCTTGGCGCAGGGTCTTGACACCCAGCAACCGGCCTTGTGGATCGATGGCGACCAGCAATTCGATACCGCCCTCATAGCCCAACGCCTGGCTACGCAACAGCACGGCGCTGGGTTGGCCATTGCGGGTCGCCAGGTAACCGCCCAACAGCGTGCTATGGGCCAAGGTGACCGAGGTTGTGAAAACGGGGTGTGCCAACGGCTGGTTGTCATAGCGGGCAGTGGGCAGTACGTCGAGCAAGGTCTTGTTCGCCAGCATCTGTCGCTGGGCCTCGATGCGCCCGGTCGTGCTGAGGTGCGTGAGGTAAGTGGCACCGCTACCGAGGCCAATCAACAGGATCAGGATTGCCATGCCGCCGGGATTCTTCATGTCAGCGGTCGCCGTTGTCGCGCCTCGGCGAATCGGTCCAGTGCCGGCACGCCGAGGTTCATCAGCAACACGGCGAACGCCACGCCATCCGGATAGCCGCCCCAGGTGCGGATCAGGTAGATCAGCAGTCCCATGCCCGCGCCAAACAGCAGGCGGGCAAGCGGGGTCTTGGCCCCCGAGACCGGTTCGGTCGCGATAAAAAAGGCGCCGAGCATGGTCGCGCCGCTGAACAGATGAAACAGCGGTGAACCATGGGAGTCGGAACCCGACCCGTTCCAACACAACAGGCTGATGATGAACAGGCTCGCCAGCAGGCCCACCGGTGCATGCCAACTGAACACCCGTTTCTGCAACAGGAACAGGCCGCCTGCCAGGAAGGCCAGATTGACCCATTCGGCACCTCGACCACCGAAACGCCCGAACGCCGGATCGTGGCCGAACAGCTCATCGATGGTCAGGCTCGTGTTGGTCCGCAGACTGTCCAGGGCGGTCGCGCCGGCCCAGGCATCGCTTGCCGGATGAGTGCCGAACACCTGCTGCAGACCTTCAAGTAGGCCCATGCCGTGGGGCTCTGGCCATTGACTCATCTGGGCGGGAAACGCCACCAGCACCAAGGCGTATCCGAGCATCGCCGGGTTGAACGGGTTGCTGCCGACGCCGCCCCACAGGTGCTTGCCGAACAGCAAGGCGCAGGCGGCCGCCGTGACGGTCAGCCACCAGGGGCAATACGCCGGCAAGGCCAGGGCCAGCAGCGTGGCACTGACCAGCGCGCTGCCATCGTTCAGTTCGGGTTTGAGCGGTCGCTGCCGCACACGCAACACGAACGCTTCGACCGCCAGCGCGGTGAGGCCGGACAACAGCAGGTTGAGCGCCACGCCCCAGCCTTGGAACCACAGCAGCGCCAGCACGCCGGGCAGCGTCGCCAGCAACACTTGCATCATCGCTGGTCGCAGCCGTTCGTCCACCGGCTCAGGAAGCGGCATGGGCGTCCACCTGGCGTTCGGCATCCTTCACCGCTTGCTCCAGCGCCTGCAACTGTTCATCCGACACCGCGGCCGTCCGGGCTTTGCTGAGTTCGGCGCGGCGCATCGCCAGTTGTATCTTGGCCCGCTTCAGCTCGGCGTTTTGCACCTGCGCCGGGGCTGGAGTGACCGCAGGTGCGGTGTTCTCCAGTTGACTCAGGGCCCGCTCGGCGGCCTCGAACTGGCGTTGCAGCACGATCAGTTGCGACTGCTGCTCGAAAGTCGGCGGATGGCCGAACGCTTTCAAGGATTTGTTCAATTGCGCCCGGCTCATGGCCAGGTCGATCTTGGCTTTTTTCAAGGCAGCATCGGCGCTGGCGGCTTTTTGTGCGCGTACGCGTTCCAATGCGGCTTGTACCGGGTCGAGCGGCTGCTCCTGTTCCTTGGCCTGCGCCGCCCTTTGAGTACGGGCCAAGCGCTCCGCCTGGCGCTGTTCTTCTTCGCGGCGCAGGCGCGCATTGCGTTGTTCGAAACGGCGCCGGGCGTGATTGCGCTTGGCGGTTCGTGCCTGCTGCTCTTCGGTGCTGAAGGCCAGGCCGCCGACAATCGGTAGCACAGTCGCCATTGGCAGGGGGCGCATCTCGATGCAATCGACCGGGCAGGGCGCCACGCAAAGGTCGCAGCCTGTGCATTCATCAATGAGGACGGTGTGCATCAGCTTGGCCGCGCCAACAATCGCGTCCACCGGACAGGCCTGGATGCACTTGGTACAGCCGATGCATTCGGCTTCGCGGATAAAGGCGATTTGCGCCGGGGCCGCGCCGCGGCTGGTGTCCAGTTCCAGCACCGGTATTTTCATCAGCTCGGCCAGGGCCGCGATGGTTTCGCGCCCACCGGGCGGGCATTTGTTGATCGGCTCGCCTTGGGCGATGCCTTCGGCGTAGGGCTTGCACCCGGGATGGCCGCACTTGCCGCATTGGGTCTGCGGCAGCAGGGCGTCGATACGTTGAATCAGGCTCATGTTTTGACCAGCCCGCGCAATCCGAGAAAGGCCACCGCCATCAGTCCGGCGCTGATCAACTGAATCGGCAGGCCCCGAAAGGGCAGGGCAATAGCGTTATTGGAGGTGCGCTGGCGCAGATCGTCGAACAGGCTCAGCACCAGCCAGAAACCCAGCCCGGCGCCCAGGCTCAATGCCATGGCGTGGCTCAGGCCTCGGTCATCCTGGCTGTTAAGCAGCGTCACGCCTAATACGCCGGCGTTGCCGAGCAACAGCGGCCACAGCCCATCGAATGGCAGGGTCGGCAGCCAGCGCGCCAGCAGGCGCAGCAAGGGGGCGATCAGCAAGATGCTCAAGGACAGCCAGACCAGCAGGCGCAGGGATGTCAGGTTTGTCGGTACGAGCAGCCCATGATCGATCAGGTAGCCCAGTGTGCCGACGATCAGCATCAGGCACGCTGTCGCGAGGCCCAAGGCGTGCACCTGTTTTCTACCGCTGGCCGCCAGCAGTGGATCGACGCCCAGCGGCCAGTGCAACACCAGGTTGTTGATCAGGACAGCGCTAAGCAGCGTGAGGAGAATTTCGGTCATGGGTGTGTTGGCGACGAGGGGCCTGTTACAAGATTAGGCATTATCCGGCACGCCGGGCGCGTGAGCCAGATATGAAAATCCCACAGCCACCTGCGAGGCGACTGTGGGATCGGTGCAGCGGGAATCGTATTACTTGATCCGCTGGCCCGGCTTGGCGCCGCTGTCAGGGCTCAGCAGGTAGATTTCCTCGCCGCCGGGGCCCGCCGCCATCACCATGCCTTCGGAGATACCGAAGCGCATTTTGCGCGGCTTGAGGTTGGCGATCATCATCGTCAACCGACCTTCAAGCTTGGCCGGGTCCGGGTAGGCGCTCTTGATGCCGGAGAACACGTTGCGTTGCTCGTCGCCGATGTCCAGGGTCAGGCGCAACAGCTTGTCGGCCCCTTCGACGGCTTCGGCCTTGACGATCAGTGCTACGCGCAGGTCAACGGCGGCGAAGGCATCGAAATCGATTTCCGGCGACAGCGGGTCCTTGGCCAGCTCGCCGTTGCCGGCAGGGGCGCCGGTGTCGGTCTGGCTGGCGGCCAGGTCTTCCTTGGAGGCGTCGATCATGGCTTGGACCTTGACGGAATCGATGCGGGTCATCAACGGCTTGAACTCGTTCAACTGGTGGTTGCTCAGCAGCGTCTGGTGGTCGTTCCAGGTCAGCGGCGCAACGTTCAGGAACGCTTCGGCATCGGCGGCCAGCAACGGCAGCACCGGCTTGAGGAAGATCACCAACTGGCGGAACAGGTTGATGCCCAGGGCGCAGATGGCCTGGACTTCGTCCTGCTTGCCTTCCTGCTTGGCCAGCGACCACGGGGCCTTGTCGGCGATCCAGGCGTTGGCGCGGTCGGCCAGGGCCATGATTTCGCGCATGGCGCGGGCAAAATCGCGGCTCTCGTAGGCTTCGGCGATGCTCGGCGCGGCCGCCAGGAAGGCGTCGGTCAGTTCCGGCGCGGCGTTACCGGCGACCAGGACGCCGGCGTTGCCCTTGTGAATGAAGCCGGCGCAACGGCTGGCAATGTTGACGACCTTGCCCACCAGGTCGGAGTTGACCTTCTGCACGAAGTCTTCGAGGTTCAAGTCCAGGTCATCGACACCACGGCCGAGCTTGGCGGCGTAGTAGTAGCGCAGGTATTCCGGCGACAGGTGGTCCAGGTAGGTCCGGGCCTTGATGAAGGTGCCGCGGGACTTGGACATTTTCTGGCCATTGACGGTCAGGTAGCCGTGGACGTTGATGGCGGTCGGCTTGCGGAAACCGGCACCTTCGAGCATCGCTGGCCAGAACAGCGCATGGAAATTGACGATGTCCTTGCCGATGAAGTGATACACCTCGGCAGTGGAGTCCTTGCCCCAGAACGCGTCGAAGTCCAGCTCCGGCGTACGGTCGCACAGGTTCTTGAAACTCGCCATGTAGCCGATGGGCGCGTCCAGCCACACGTAGAAATATTTGCCAGGCTCGCCGGGGATTTCAAAGCCGAAGTACGGCGCATCGCGGGAAATGTCCCACTCTTGCAGGCCGGAGTCGAGCCATTCGGCAAGCTTGTTGGCCACCGCGTCGTGCAACGTGCCACTGCGGGTCCAGGTTTGCAGCATCGCCTGGAAATCCGGCAGCTTGAAGAAGAAGTGCTGGGAGTCCCTGAGCACCGGGGTGGCACCGGAAATCGCCGATTTCGGGTCTTTCAGGTCCGTCGGTGCGTAGGTCGCGCCGCATTTCTCGCAGTTGTCGCCGTACTGGTCTTCGGTGCCGCATTTCGGGCAGGTGCCCTTGATGAAGCGGTCGGCCAGGAACATGTTCTTTTCCGGGTCGAAATATTGGGTGACAGAACGGGTGGCGATGTGCCCGGCGTCCCGCAGTTTCAGGTAGATCTGGCTCGACAGCTCACGGTTTTCTTCGGAGTGAGTGGAGTGGAAATTATCGAAGTCCACCAGGAACTCGGCAAAGTCGGCGCTGTGTTCAGCCTGGACGTTGGCGATCAGTTGTTCCGGGGTGATGCCTTCCTTTTCCGCACGCAGCATGATGGCCGAACCGTGGGCGTCGTCGGCGCAGACATAGATGCACTGGTTGCCGCGATGTTTCTGGAAGCGCGTCCACATATCGGTCTGGATGTATTCCAGCATATGGCCGAGGTGAATCGAACCATTGGCATAGGGCAGGGCGCTGGTGACGAGGATCTTGCGTGGCTCGGACATGGGGCTCGGCTACTTGATGAAACGGAGGTCGGCCACTATAAAGCGCCGGGAAATATATTTCACCCCACTGGCCTGTTTCTGGATGCATTGCTGAGGCCCCACAGGCACAACCTGTGGCAAGTGGATTGTGGGAGCAAAGCTTGCTCGCGAAACAGGCACCTCGATTTCTGAAAAATCCCATCGCCTGCATCGCGGGCAAGCCTTGCTCCCACACAGCGGGAGCAAGCTCCCTCGCCACAATAGGTGTTCGCCTTGCTGTAATCGGGTCGCCACAAAAGCACGCGCGGCGTAGGATAGCGGCCTGTTTTTCAAGTCTTGCTATCGGAGTTGCCCATGAGCGCCGTCAACCGTGCAGCGGTGGAAACCGTCCTTCGCCAGTACACCGACCCCTACCTGAACCAGGACCCGGTCAGCGCCGGATGCGTGCGCGCCATCGACATCCAGGGCGATCGCGTCAGCGTCCAGCTGGAAATCGGCTACGCCGCCGACCTGTTCAAGAGCGGCTGGGCGCAGATGCTGCAAATGGCGATCGAAGGCCTGGACGGTGTGATGGCCGCAACCGTCCAGGTCACCAGCGTGATCGCCGCCCACAAGGCCCAGGCCCAGGTGCCGGGGTTGGCGAACGTCAAGAACGTGATCGCCGTGGCCTCGGGCAAGGGCGGCGTGGGCAAATCCACCACCGCCGCCAACCTGGCCCTGGCTTTGGCCCGCGAGGGGGCGAAGGTCGGCATTCTCGACGCGGACATCTACGGTCCGAGCCAGGGCATCATGTTCGGGATCGCCGAGGGCACCCGGCCCCAGGTCAAGGACCAGAAGTGGTTCGTGCCGCTGCAATCCCACGGCGTGGAAGTCATGTCCATGGCCTTCCTCACCGACGACAACACGCCGATGGTCTGGCGCGGGCCGATGGTGTCCGGTGCCTTGCTGCAACTGGTCACGCAAACCGCGTGGGGCGACCTGGATTACCTGGTAATCGACATGCCGCCGGGCACGGGGGATATCCAACTGACCCTGGCGCAGAAAGTCCCGGTGGCCGGTGCCGTGATCGTCACCACCCCCCAGGACCTGGCCCTGCTGGACGCGCGCAAGGGCGTGGAGATGTTCCGCAAGGTGAACATCCCGGTGCTGGGCGTGGTGGAAAACATGGCCGTGCACATCTGCTCCAATTGCGGCCATGCCGAGCACCTGTTCGGCGAAGGTGGCGGGGAAAAGCTGGCGACCCAGTACGGCGTCGAATTGCTGGCTTCGCTGCCACTGTCGATGGTGATCCGCGAACAGGCCGACGGCGGCAAGCCAACCGTCATCGCCGAGCCGGACAGCCAGATCGCCATGGTCTATCAGGAACTGGCCCGCCACGTGGGCGCGCGGATCGTGTTGCAGGAAGCGGCCATGCCGGCGATGCCGAACATCACTGTCAGCGACGATTGATAGATTGATAGATTGATAGATTGAAACCCTATCCACTGTGGGAGCGAGCCTGCTCGCGATGGCGGAGTATCAGTCACATCCAGGCTGACTGACCCGACGCCATCGCGAGCAGGCTCGCTCCCACATTGACTATGTGCAGGGCATTAAATCCGCAACCCACCATCCATCTCCAGGATCCGGCCGGTGTAGTAGTCGTTCTCGAAGATATACGCCGCCGAATGGGCGATCTCCTCGGGCTTGCCCATGCGCTTGAGCGGAATCCCCGAAGTCATTTTTTCCAGGGCTTCGGGCTTCATGCCCAAGGTCATCTCGGTTTCGATGAAACCCGGTGCAATGCCCGCCACACGGATGCCATAGCGCGCCAGCTCTTTAGCCCAGGTCACGGTGGCAGCCGCTACACCGGCCTTGGCGGCCGAGTAGTTGGTCTGGCCGACATTGCCGGCACGGGAAATCGAGGAGATATTGATGATGGCGCCGCTGTTCTTCAGCTCGACCATTTTCGCCGCCACTTCACGGGTGCACAGGAACACACCGGTGAGGTTGACGTCGATCACGGCCTGCCACTGGGCCAGGCTCATCTTGGTCATTTCGCCGTCCTTGACCTTGAGCAGCAGGCCGTCGCGCAGGATCCCGGCGTTGTTGATCAAGCCGTGGATCGCGCCGAAGTCCTCGGCCACCCGGGCGACCATGTCGATCACCTGATCTTCATTGGCGACGTTGCACAGGTAGGCACGGGCCTCGACGCCCTTGGCTGCGCAGGCGGCTACCGCCTGGTCGAGTTTTTCTTGGTTGAGGTCCACCAGCGCCAGCTTTGCGCCTTTGCCGGCGAAATACTCGGCCATGGAACGGCCCAGGCCCTGGCAACCGCCGGTGATAATGATTACTTTGTCAGTGAGTTGCATTCTCATGTCCAGATGGCACAGCGGTGGAGGAGGACCCTTTGGGCGGACTCTCGATTTGCGGCGGTGTAGCCGGCTGCACACGAGCATTGTCCCCTAGGTGTATCGGAACATTACTCCAGTCGCCTGACCGCTTTCTAGACGGATTTAATAAAAGGAGTCATAAATTGAGCGTTGAAGCTGCCAAGCATGCCCGGGAACTGCTGCTCAAGGAGTACCGCGGAATGCTTTCCACGCATTCCAAATCCATGTCCGGTTTTCCGTTCGGCTCCGTCGTGCCGTATTGCCTGGACGCAGAAGGCCGGCCGCTGATCTTGATCAGTCGCATCGCCCAGCACACGCATAATCTGCAAAAAGACCCCAAGTGTTCGATGCTGGTGGGTGAGCGGGGCGCCGAAGATGTGCAGGCCGTCGGGCGCCTGACTTACCTGGCCGAGGCCCGGAAGCTCGAAGACAGCGCCGCCATCGAGGCTGCCGCCGAGCGTTATTACCGCTATTTCCCTGACTCGCAGAACTACCACAAGGCGCATGATTTCGATTTCTGGGTACTCGACCCGGTGCGCCATCGCTACATCGGCGGCTTCGGCGCCATTCACTGGATCGACCAACTCACCCTGGGCAACCCCTTCGCCGGCAAGGCCGAAGCCAGCATGATCGAGCACATGAACGCCGATCACGCCAAGGCCATCGCTCATTACGTTGAGCTGGCCGGCCTGCCGAAAAGCGAACCGGCACAACTGGTGGGCATCGACAGCGAAGGCATGCACCTGCGTATCGGGCAGGGCTTGCACTGGCTGGCGTTTCCAACGCCTTGCAACACGCCGACACAAGTGCGCGAAGCCTTGGTTTATCTGGCTCACGCCGAGCAATGGCCAAAAAATGCCGAGGTCGACGCTTGAATTCACGAAAGGTCGACGTCATTTAGGTTTTCATAGCAAGGCATTCTTGCGTAGAGGAACCCTTTGATGCGCCCTTTTTTGTTGCTCTTTCTGCTGTTCCCGGTGTTGGAGCTGTTCGTATTCGTCAAGGTCAGCGGTGCGATCGGGTTTTTCCCGGCGCTGCTGCTGGTCATTCTCGGCTCGATGCTCGGCGTGTTCGTGCTGCGCATCGCTGGCCTGGCCACAGCGTTGCGGGCCCGTGAAAGCCTGAACCGTGGCGAGCTGCCCGCCCAGACCATGCTCGAAGGCCTGATGCTGGCCCTGGGTGGCGGCCTGTTGATCCTGCCAGGCTTTATCAGCGACGTGCTGGGCCTGGTCATGCTGTTGCCGTTCACCCGTCGGTTGCTGGCCAATAAAATGCGCCAGCGTGCCGAGGAGCAGGCGATGCGCCAACGGGCTTTCGCCGATGACCTCCAGCCCCGCGGCGGGCCGGCTCCGCGCGAGCCCGTGGGGCGCGAGCCCAACGTGATCGAAGGCGAGTTCGAACACCGGGATTCCAAGTAAAGCTTTCTTCACGGCGCCTTCGGGCGCCGTGTTCGTTTTGGGCGGCGTGAAGTAAAAAATTTTCTGCTTGCGCCCTTGTAATCCACTTGTACGCCCTTATGTAACGGTCACCGCAAGGTTTCCGGTGGCGACACCGGACAGACTTCCGCGGTTCGACTGACGAACCGCACCCGGCTCTGCCGGCTTTGTTAAACCCGCCGGGACTACACCGGCCGATGAAAACCAAAAATTAGGAGAGATCGACAATGAAGCTTCGTCCTCTGCATGACCGCGTCGTCATCCGTCGCAGCGAAGAAGAGAAGAAAACCGCTGGCGGTATCGTCCTGCCAGGTTCGGCTGCTGAAAAAGCCAACCACGGTGAAGTTCTCGCTGTAGGCCCAGGCAAGGCACTGGAAAACGGTGAAGTACGTGCGCTGGCCGTGAAAGTGGGTGACAAGGTTGTGTTCGGCCCTTACTCCGGCAGCAACACAGTGAAAGTCGACGGCGAAGACCTGCTGGTAATGAGCGAGAACGAAATCCTCGCTGTTCTCGAAGGCTGATTCCCCCGCCCATTTTCCCGTTACTACAAAGTATTTAAGGAATATCGATCATGGCTGCTAAAGAAGTTAAATTCGGCGATTCCGCCCGCAAGAAAATGCTCGCCGGTGTCAACGTCCTGGCTGATGCAGTAAAAGCGACCCTGGGCCCGAAAGGCCGTAACGTGATCATCGAGAAGAGCTTCGGCGCTCCGACCATCACCAAGGACGGCGTTTCCGTAGCCAAAGAAATCGAACTGAAAGACCGTTTCGAAAACATGGGCGCGCAACTGGTCAAAGACGTTGCCTCCCGTGCCAACGACGACGCCGGTGACGGCACCACAACCGCGACCGTACTGGCTCAGTCGATCGTCAACGAAGGCCTGAAAGCCGTCGCTGCCGGCATGAACCCGATGGACCTCAAGCGCGGCATCGACAAGGCGACCATCGCCATTGTCAAAGAGCTCAAAGCCCTGTCCAAGCCATGCGCTGACACCAAGGCGATCGCTCAGGTCGGCACCATCTCCGCCAACTCCGACAACTCCATCGGCGACATCATTGCCGAAGCCATGGAAAAAGTCGGCAAGGAAGGCGTGATCACCGTTGAAGAAGGCTCGGGCCTGGAAAACGAACTGTCGGTCGTAGAAGGCATGCAGTTCGACCGTGGCTACCTGTCCCCGTACTTCGTCAACAAGCCGGACACCATGACCGCCGAGCTCGACGGCCCGCTGATCCTGCTGGTGGACAAGAAGATCTCCAACATCCGCGAAATGCTGCCTGTGCTGGAAGCCGTTGCCAAAGCCGGCCGCCCACTGCTGATCGTGGCTGAAGACGTTGAAGGCGAAGCCCTGGCGACCCTGGTCGTGAACAACATGCGCGGTATCGTCAAGGTCGCTGCCGTCAAGGCACCAGGCTTCGGCGATCGTCGCAAGGCCATGCTGCAGGACATCGCCGTACTGACCGGCGGTACCGTTATCTCCGAAGAGATCGGCCTGAGCCTGGAAAGCACCACCCTGGAGCACCTGGGTAACGCCAAGCGCGTGATCCTGTCCAAGGAAAACACCACCGTGATCGACGGTGCCGGCGTCGAGGCTGACATCCAGGCTCGCGTGACCCAGATCCGCGCACAAGTGGCCGAGACTTCGTCCGACTACGACCGTGAAAAACTGCAAGAGCGTCTGGCCAAGCTGTCCGGCGGCGTTGCGGTGATCAAGGTTGGCGCTGGTTCCGAAGTTGAAATGAAAGAGAAGAAAGCCCGCGTTGAAGACGCCCTGCACGCTACCCGCGCAGCCGTCGAAGAAGGCGTGGTACCTGGCGGTGGCGTGGCACTGGTTCGCGCTCTGCAGGCTATCTCCGAGCTCAAAGGCGACAACGATGACCAGAACGTGGGCATCCAGTTGCTGCGTCGTGCTGTAGAAGCACCGCTGCGCCAGATCGTTGCCAACTCCGGCGACGAGCCAAGCGTTGTGGTCGACAAGGTCAAGCAGGGTTCGGGTAACTACGGTTACAACGCTGCTACCGGCGAATACGGCGACATGATCGAAATGGGTATCCTGGACCCGGCCAAAGTGACTCGTTCGGCTCTGCAAGCGGCTTCGTCGATTGCCAGCCTGATGATCACCACCGAGGCGATGATCGCTGAAATCAAGGAAGACGCTCCAGCTGGCGGCGGTATGCCAGACATGGGCGGCATGGGTGGCATGGGCGGCATGATGTAAGCCAGCCTTACCCCTGTAGCGAAAAACCCCGCCTGCGAAAGCAGGCGGGGTTTTTTATTGGCTTGGATTTGTCTCAGGCTTGAAGTTGTACCCATCTGTCTCTGTGGGAGCAAAGCTTGCTCGCGATTGCGGTGGGTCAGCTTGCCAGGATGCTGAAGCTGCCATTGCAATCGCGAGCAAGCTTTGCTCCCACAGGGTTTGTCCGGGACGTTTTCAGGCGTTGGCAGGTTGGTTCAGCGCTACGCGATCAGCCACGGCCGCCGGTCGGTACAGGATGTAGTAGTAACACCCCAGGCAAATCAACCAACAGAACACTGCTGTCCACACATTGTGGGAAAAGAAATGCGCCCCTTGCATCATCCGCCCCAAGGAGAACACTGTCCCCAACGTGAAGGCGAAAATCAGGGCCTGGCGGGCCAGGCGCGGGCGGCGGTCGCGCAGGACGAAGAACAGTGCAAACAAGGTAAAGCCGGTGGCTGCGTGACCGCCGGGCCAGCATCGACCGGGTTTGTCCGTGGCCGGGCGGGGGCTGAGCAGCTCACTGTAGGTTTCCTTGCCACCGAACGCCTTCAGGCTCCAGGGGCATTGCACCGCCGTCACCGCTTTCATCGGCGTGACGAAGGACGTCGCCAGGGCCAGGGACAGCACCAGGCAGCCCAGTTCCCGCTTGAACGGCTTGAGCCGGGTGATGAAGAACGTACCGACGAATCCCAGGACCGCCAGCAAGGAGAACGCGATCACTGCCTCCTTGGCTCGATCGTGCAGGATGTCCTCCAGGAAAAAACTGTGTCGACCGATAAACCCACCCGCCATTGGGTCGTAAAACAGCTTGGCCAGGTCCATGTCCAGGGTGGTCAGTTCCAGCAATACCAGGATGGCTGCGACGACGGCAGGCAGGCCCAGGGCGACCCATAAATTCAGCGGCCTGGAAGCGGGGCGGATGGCGGTGGAGACCATTGGCGATACCTTTGGTGGGTGTTTTCGTAAGACGGTGTCGCGCAGTCTGGTCTGTGCTGCGTTGGGGCGGCGTGAATGCAGGGTGAAAAACTCGTCAATGACTGTCGGCGCAGCCCCTGTGGGAGCGGGCTTGCTCGCGAATGCGGTGGGTCAGCCTCCTTCAATGTTGGATGTGCCTACGCATTCGCGAGCAAGCCCGCTCCCACAGGGGGGCATGCGCTGCTATGGCGGACACAACCCTAGCCGTAACCCAAACTTGGCCGTAAGCTGCGCGGGCCAAGCCAGCCGTTAACCGTGCACGCAGAGGTGCCCATGCGAATTCTATTGGTTGAAGACAACCGCGACATCCTGGCCAACCTGGCCGATTACCTGGGGCTCAAGGGCTACACCGTCGATTGTGCCCAGGACGGTTTGTCGGGCTTGCATTTGGCGGCGACCGAACATTACGACCTGATCGTGCTCGACATCATGCTGCCGGGCATCGACGGCTACACCTTGTGCAAGCGCCTGCGCGAAGACGCCCGGCGCGATACGCCGGTGATCATGCTCACCGCCCGGGATCAGTTGGACGATCGCCTGCAGGGCTTCAAGTCCGGGGCCGATGACTATCTGATCAAACCGTTTGCCTTGTCGGAATTGGCGGCACGGATCGAAGCCGTCATGCGTCGAGCCCAGGGCGGTGGTCGGCGGGCCTTGCAAGTCGGCGACCTGAGCTACGACCTCGATACCCTGGAAGTGACCCGTGAAGGCAAGCTGCTCAAGCTCAACCCCGTGGGCCTGAAGTTGCTGGCGGTACTGATGCAGAAAAGTCCTCACGTGTTGCGCCGCGAGATCCTCGAAGAAGCGTTGTGGGGCGACGATTGCCCGGACAGCGACAGCTTGCGCAGCCACGTTCATCAACTGCGCCAGGTGATCGACAAGCCGTTCGAAAAACCGCTGTTGCACACCGTGCATGGCGTCGGCTATCGCCTGGCCGAGGGCCGCGATGGAGTTTAAGCAGAGCCTTGCCCAACGGATCATCATCGCGTTTGCGCTGATGAGCGCATTGGTGGCCGGCGCGTTCGCCATGGGCATCGTGGCGACGGTTCATTTGGTTGAAGAAAAACTGATCTCGGCCGGGCTTGGCGGTGATTTGCAACGCCTGCTGCTGATGGACAGCGTCTCGGACTGGAACCATCGGCCGGAACCCGACCAGTTGTTTTATTTCAGCGGCGGCCCGGGGGACTTCGAGTTGCCCAAGGATTTGCGTCATCTGGAGCGCGGTTTCCACGAGGTGTTTCGCGAGCAATTGTCGTATCACGCCATGGTCGAGATCGTTGACGGTCGGCACTACGTGTTGCTGCAAGACCAGAGCGACTTCGAAGAGCGCGAACGGGTGCTGTTCGCTGTGGTGCTGGTGGGGTTCGTGCTCAGTCTGGCGCTGGCGGTATTCTTGGGCTGGGTCCTGGCACGCCGGGTGATGGCGCCGGTGGTCCGACTGGCCCGGCAAGTGCGCCATCGCGACCAGTTGCTCGGCCTTGCGCCGCCGCTGGCCCCCGACTATGCCGCCGATGAAGTGGGTGAACTGGCCGTGGCGTTCGACGCCACACTGGGACGCTTGCGCCAGGCCCTGACCCGCGAGCGCTTGTTTACCAGTGACGTGAGCCACGAATTGCGTACGCCGCTGATGGTTTTGGCGACTTCCTGTGAACTGCTGCTGGAAAACCCGGCGCTGGACCCGCGCGGTCGTAACCAGGTCGAGCGCATCAGTCGGGCCAGCGAAGAGATGCGCGAACTGGTGCAAACCTTCCTGATGCTCGCCAGGTCCGAACACGCTGACAACGGCATGTCGCCTCGTCTGCCCCTGGGGCAAGTGGCGGAGAACCTCCTCGGCGTATGGCGCGCGCCCATCGAATCCAAGGGCCTGACGCTGATCTTCGAACCCGGGCAAACCGCCGACACCCTGTATAACGCCACGTTCCTGACGGCCGTGATGGGCAATCTGCTGCGTAACGCCCTGCACTATACCGATCAGGGATTCATCCGCCTTTCGCTGACCTCCACCGGATTTGTGGTGGAGGACAGCGGTGTCGGTATTCCCGAGGAGAAGCGCGAGGCGATGTTCGAGCCGTTCGTGCGCGGTAACGAAAAGCGCGGCGAGGGTTTGGGATTGGGGTTATCCCTGGTGCAACGCATTTGCGAGAACCAGGGCTGGACGGTGAGCCTCAGTACGATGGAGCCCAACGGTTGCCATTTCGAAGTGGAATTGAATCCAAAGGGCTGAGCATCTGTGCCGAAAAGTCTTGTAAACATTGGAGCGTTTACCTGACTTTATTTTCACAAAGGCATGACATCCCGATTCATAAGGTGGGGCCGATCAGTCATCGAGGCCCCGCCAATGTCCAAACCCATCAAGCTGGATTTTTCCGAGAAATACAACGAACAGCATGCCAAGGAATATTTTCACAAGCACCGCAGTGGCTTGAGTCGTCGTCTTTCCAACCGACGGGACCAACAACTGGCCCGGCGCGCATTGGCGCTCGTCGGAGACCCCGGCCTGGTCCTGGACTTGCCCTGCGGTGCCGGGCGCTTCTGGCCCTTGTTGGCGGAAAAACCGAACCGGGTCATCGTTGGCGCCGACAACTCCGAGGCGATGCTTAACACCGCGTTGGAGGCTCAGCCGACCGATGTCGTAAAACGGGTACGGCCCTTGCACACTTCTGCGTTCGACATCGCCTTGCCTGATAACGCCGTCGACAGCATTTTTTGCATGCGCTTGTTGCATCACATCGGTGAACCCGCGCATCGACTGGCGATCCTGAAGGAATTCGAGCGTGTCAGCCGCGACAGCGTAATCGTTTCGTTGTGGGTCGATGGCAATTTCAAGGCCTGGAAACGCAAGCGTCTGGAGCGCACTCGTGGGCAGAAGGACTACCAGAATCGATTTGTGTTACCAACGGATACAGTAGAACAGGAGTTTCGACAGGCTGGGTTTCGCATTCAGGAACGGCTGGACTTCCTACCGCTCTATGCCATGTGGCGAGTTTATGTATTACGCAAGAGGTAACAGCATGGTTGTGCAGGCAGTAGAGACTACTGGCATTCCCCGCAACGGCTTTGAACATTTTTGGAACCAGCAAGGTGAGTGGGTGGAAGAGCCCAACGTGCGACGTGGTGGTGAAAGCGGCGTGCAGCGGATCAACAGCAACGACGGCGAGTTGCTGTATGCCAAGCGGCAAACCG
Source organism: Pseudomonas sp. OA65 (assembly GCF_017498305.1). NCBI lineage: Bacteria > Pseudomonadati > Pseudomonadota > Gammaproteobacteria > Pseudomonadales > Pseudomonadaceae > Pseudomonas > Pseudomonas sp. OA65. The sequence continues at coordinate 30,028 of NZ_JAGDEZ010000012.1, read as the reverse complement.
GGCATATTTATCGCAGTTGGTTGCATCCACTCGGTCGACCGACCGTGCTGCGTGAGCAAGACGCACTGCTGGCATTGACTCGACTGGATGTCCGTGTGCCTGAGCTGATCTTCTGTGGTGCCCAGCGCGACCCCGTTCACAAGTGGCGTGCGCTGTTGGTGACCCATGCGCTGGAGGGCTTCGAGGAAATCGAGCACTGGTATGCCGCCGGCGGACGTGAGCGCCATGGCGAAGCGGTGCATGATCGAGTTCTCCAGGCATTGGCTGAGAACCTGGCCCGCATGCACAAAGGCCGCTGGCAGCATGGCTGCCTCTACATCAAGCACGTTTTTGTGCGGGTCATAGGCGAGGGCGAAGCGGCCGAGGTCGAGGTGGCCCTGCTGGATCTTGAAAAGTGTCGCCAGCGCCTGACGGCCCGGCGTGCGGCTTCCCATGACCTGAGACAATTGCGGCGCCACTCGTCGTTCAACGATGCTGACTGGAAAAAACTCGTCTACTTTTATGAGGCGGCGTTTGGCAGCGCTATCAAAGGTTTATAGCAATGAAGCTCGAAATTGCTAGAGGTGTGTTTTTAGTCGGAGCCTTGGGAATTGCATCGATGGCGGTGGCGGTATGGGAACAGCCCCGCTCGCAGGTTCTCAGTGCGTCCAATGCGGGCGCATATTGCCCTTTGCCGCGTGTGGCAAAGGCCAGCGAGGCGATCCAACCGGATAATGACCTGCTGCTGTTCATGTTCAGCCTGTCCCAAGGGATGAGGCCGCAGAGTTGAAAGCCCCGGAACCAAGATAAAGGCCTCCCTTGTGTGAGGCCTTTATTTTGGGCTGTCAGATCAACCCCTCGCCACAGATGTCCACTTCAGGCCTTGTCCGGCTTCGCCAGCAGCGTGTAGACGCAAGGCAGCACGAACAGCGTGAACAAGGTTCCAATCGACATGCCCGTGGCGATCACCATGCCGATGTCGAAGCGGCTCACTGCCCCGGCGCCTGTGGCGAAGATCAGCGGTACCATGCCGAACACCATCGCCGCAGTGGTCATCAGCACCGGCCGCAGGCGAATCGACGCGGCTTGTTCTATGGCTTCTCGCGGGCTCAGGTTCTGCTCCCTGCGCAATTGATTGGCGAACTCGACGATCAGGATCCCGTGCTTGCTGATCAGGCCGATCAGCGTCACCAGGCCCACCTGGGTATAGATGTTCATGCTCGACCAGCCGAGGAATAGTGGAATCAGGGCACCGCAAATGGACAACGGCACCGTTACCAGGATCACCAACGGGTCGCGGAAGCTTTCGAATTGCGCGGCCAATACCAGGAAGATAATTGCCAGGGCCAGGGCAAAGGTTACCCACAACGCGCTGCCTTCCTGCACGAATTGGCGCGAAGCCCCGGCGTAATCGAAGGCGAACCCCACCGGCGCTTCCTCACGGGCAATCTGGCGGACGGTCTCGATGGCCTCGCCCATGCTCACGATAGGGAAGCCTGAAATCGTCACCGCATTGAGCTGCTGGAACTGGTTCAGTTGTCGCGGTCGCGCCCGATCGCTGACTTTGATCAGGGTCGACAGCGGTAGCGACTCACCCTTGGCATTTTTCACGTAATAGTTGTTCAACCAGCCCGGGTTGTCCCGGAACGGCCGTTCAACCTGGGCAATGACTTTGTAGCTGCGGCCCTCGAGGGTGAAGCGGTTGATCTCCGATTCGCCCAGCAGTGTGGCCAGGGTGCCGCCCAAGTCCTCCATGGACACGCCCATCTGGGCGGCCTTGGCGCGATCGATATCCACCACGACTTCTGGCTTGTCGAACGCAAGGTCGATGTCCATGAAGGCGAATTTGCCGGATTCCAATGCGCGCTTTTTGACCCGGTCGGCAACCTCCAGCAACGTTGCGTAGTCTTTCGGGGAGTTGATGACGAAGGCGAATGGCAAGCCTTCGCCAGTGCCCGGCAGCGAGGGCAGGTTGAAACCGAAAATCTGTAGGCCAGGCACGCTTTCCAGCTTGGCCTGGACCTCGGGCAGGATCTCCATCTGGGTGCGGCTGCGTTCGTCCCAGGGCTTGAGGAGGAAGCCGCCGATGCCCGATTGCACGCCGTTGTAGCCATTGATCTGGAACGAGGAGTAGTACTCCGGGAATTCCTTGAAGATGGTAATGAAGTGATCGGTATAGGTGTTCAGGTAGTCGAGGTTGGTGGTCTGCGGGGCGTTGGCCATCATGAAGATGATGCCCTGGTCCTCGTCGGGGGCCAGTTCGGACTTGCTGAACATGACCAGCACCGGGATCAGCAGCAGTACGATCACCGCGAACACCAGCACCACCGGCCGGGTGTTGAGCGTGCCATGGAGCATGCGTTGGTAACGGCTCTTCAAGCGTTCGAAAATCATGTCCAGCCGATGAGCCAGCCCGGAGGGGTTCTCATCGTGGCGCAGGAGCAGGGCACACATCATCGGCGACAGGGTCAAGGCGACGATCCCGGAGATCACCACTGCCCCGGCCAAGGTCAAGGCGAACTCCTTGAACAAGGCGCCCGTCAGGCCCTCGAGCAGGCCGATTGGCGCATACACCGCCGCCAGGGTGATGGTCATCGAGACCACCGGCATGGCGATTTCCCGGGCACCTTCTATCGCGGCGTCGAACGGGGTCTTGCCTTCCTCGATGTGCCGGTGGATGTTCTCCACCACCACGATGGCGTCGTCCACCACCAGGCCGATGGCGAGCACCATGGCCAGCAGTGTCAGGAGGTTCATGGAATAACCCATCAACTGCATGAAGAACATCACGCCGATCATCGACAGCGGGATGGTCACCACCGGGATGACCACCGAACGCAGGGCGCCGAGGAACAGGAACACCACGACGATGACGATCAGGACCGCCTCGAACAGGGTTTTCACCACCTCGTCGATGGACGCCTGGATGAACAGGGTGGCGTCGTAGGCGATCTCGGCCTTGAGGTTGGTCGGGAGCTGGGCCTCCATCTCCGGCATGATCTTGCGCACTTCCTTGATCACATCCAGCGGGTTCGCGCCCGGCGTGGCCTTGATACCGATGTACACCGAGGGCGTGCCGCCAAAGGAACTGATGGTGTCGTAGTTCTCGGCGCCCATTTCCACGCGGGCGACGTCCCGCAACAATACGCGGCTGTCGCCCTCGGTCTTGAGCGGGATCGCGGCGAAGGCCTCGGCGGACTTGAGTTCGGTGTTGGCGTTGATGCTGGTGACGACGTATTCGCCTTTCACTTCACCGGCGGCGGAGAGGAAGTTGTTCTGGCGCACCGCATTGGTGACGTCGGCGGCGGTCAGGCCGAAGCCGGCGAGCTTGACCGGGTCCAGCCACAGGCGCATGGCGAAGACCTGGTTGCCGAGGATCTCTGCCTCGGCCATGCCGGGCAGTGTCGCCAGCTTGGGCTGGATTACCCGGGACAGGTAATCGGTGATCTGCGGATTGTTCAGTTCCTTGCTGAAGAAGCTGATGTACATCAGTGCCGAGGCATCGGCGGCCTCACGGCTGAGGACCGGGTCCTCGGCGTCCTGGGGCAGTTGGTTCTTGACCTCGTTGGCCTTGGCCAGCAGTTCGGTAAAGAGCCGGTCGCTGTTGGAACCGATGCGGGCATAGACCGAGATCACCGAGAAGTTCTGGCGACTGACCGAGGTCATGTAGTCGATGCCCTCGGCGCTGGCCAGGCTCTGTTGCATCGGTTGGGTGATGTAGCCCTGGATGGTTTCGGCATTGGCTCCGGGGTAGGCGGTGGTCACCGTGATCAGGGCGTTTTCCATTTGTGGATATTGACGCAGGGGCAGCTTGCTCCAGGCCTGGAAGCCCAGCAGCACGATCAACAGGCTGACCACGGTGGCAAGCACCGGGCGGCGGATGAACGGATCGGTAAAAGCCATGGGGGTTCCTTGATCAGTCCGCGCGCGGCGGGCTGTTCTGTTCGGTCAGGGTCTTGTCGTCGCTGATGGCGATCGGCGTACCGTTATCGAGCTTGATCTGGCCGGCGATCACGACTTGTTCGCCGTTCTGCACGCCTTTGGACACCAGCACCAGCCCATCGCGTCGCTCACCGGTTTCAACGAAACGCCGTTCGGCGATCAGGAGCGGCTGGCCCTTGTCGTCTTTCTCGACGGTGCCGTCGGCGGTTTTCTTTTGTGTCACCACGTACATGGAGTTGCCGTAGAGGGTGTAGGTCACGGCGCTTTCAGGGACGACGATTCCGTCTGCGACGTCCGGCAGGATCACCTGCAGGTTGGCGAACATCCCGGGCAGCAATTTGCCGTCGGGGTTGGCCAGGGTGGCGCGCACCAGGACGTTGCGGGTGCTGTCCTCGACCTTGGGGTTGATCGCGCTGATGGTGCCGACGAAGGTCTGCCCGGGGTAGGCCGAGACGCTGACATTGACCGGCTGTGCCACGGCGAGCCGGGGCACGGTTTGCTCCGGGACGTAGAAGTCCACATACAGGCTGCTGAGGTCCTGCAGGGTCGCGATCACCGTGCCGCTGGCCAGGTAGTCGCCGACATCCACCTGGCGAATGCCGATGGTGCCGCTGAACGGCGCCAGGATGTGTTTCTTGGCCAGCGAAGCCTTGAGCTGGTTGACTGTCGCCTGGTTCTTCTTCAACTGCGCCGAGAGCCGGTCGAATTCGCCCTTGGAGATCGCCTGGCTGCCCACCAGTTGTCGACCACGACCAAAATCCAGTTGCGACAGGCCAAGGTCGGCCTCGGCGGTTTCCAGCAGGGCGCTTTCGACTTCGCTGTCCAGTTGCAGGAGCGGCTGGCCGGCCTTGACCTTCTGCCCGGACTGGAATTGCACCTTCTGCACGGTCCCGGCGATTTCCAGGCTCAGGTCCACGCCTTGCAGCGCCTTGAGGCTGCCGACGGTGGGCAGGCGGGCCTGCCAGGGTTGCTGGGCCGCTGTGGCCACGGCGACGCTGACCGGTGGTTTGGGGGCAGAAAACGTTTGGATCTGCTGGTAAACGGAGAAGGCCTTGTAGCCGGCGAGCAACAGCACCACCAGCAGGACAACACCCAACATGATCAGCATGCGGCGTCGCAGCATGTTCCACTTCCTTGGAAAAGAACCGAGAGAAAATACAGATAGGCCGGCACCTTACCCTGAGTGTGCGGGCTATTCCAGATGCTGGCGGGACGCTGGTGCGTGGGACTTTTCCGAAAAACAGGGGAGCTCGGCGCCGATGGGCTTCGCTCCCCGGTGTCAGACCAGATGCAGATGGTTGTCCCAGAGCCCTGCCGGCAGATCCAGTGGTTTTGCAACCAGTTGTGTCTGCCGACAATCGTAATAGCGACAACGGCCTTGGCCCGAGGTCACGACAAACCCGTCGGCCACCGCGCCCACGCCGGCACAGTCTGGCAGGGGGGCATCCAGGCGAACGTCGCCACTGTCCAGGTCCCAGATGAAAAAGCGGTTGCCGCGTGGGGCGGTCAGGGCCACCAGGCGCAGGTCGCTGTGTACGGCGACGCTGGCGGTGTAGTGCCCCATGGCCTGTAATTGTTCTGCGGGCACCGGGAATGCCTGGAACGGCTGGCCCGGTCGCTTGATCGACAGCAGTTCCGCCGATTCGTGGGCTGCGCCCATGAACTGCTGGCCGGAGACGATCGTGCCGTCGTTGGCGATGCCCAGGTGGCGCACGCTGTTCATCGATTGGGCGAGGGTTTCCTTGCTCAGCAGGGTGCCATCGCGCTGCATCAGCACCAGGCTCGGCTCCATGGCGTCGAGGTTCATTTCGACCCGGCTTTCGGCCTCGGTGCGAATGCCGCCGTTGGCGACCACCAGCGTCTCGCCATCGGGCATCCAGGACACCTGGTGAGGACCGATGCCATGGGTAGGAATCTCGCCGCTGTGCACCAGCCGCTCACCTTCGAAACGGTACACGCCCAACAAGCCGCGTCCCGGATCGGTGGTGTCGTTCTCGGTGGTATACAGCCATTCGCCGCTTTTATGGATGACCGCGTGGCCGTAGAAGTGCCGGTTCGGCAACGAGGCGATGGTTTGCAGCAGCGTCCCGTCGCGCAGGTCGATCAGGTAGCTTTCGGTGCCCGGGCGACGGGCGACGAACAGCGCAATCGGCTGCGTCGGATGGTTGATGATGTCATGGCAGCGCTGGCCGACCTGGGTGGCGAACACCCGCGTGCCGTCCAGTCGATAGCCGACGGCGTAGTGCTTGCCGTCGCCATCGTCCCGTGCCGAAAGCAGTAGCGGACTCTTGTCCTTTTGCTTGAACAGCGTCCAGCCGCCCAGGGTAACGGCGCCGAGCAGCAAGCTGCCCAGTGCCAGGACCTGACGTCGAAACATGATCAGTCACCGTCGTTGGCGTTGAAGCCCAATTGAATGCCCAGCGCCTTGGCCAGTTCGCCTTCGTGCAGGCGATGGACGACGTTGAGGCTGTCGTACAGATCGTTGAGTTGCTGGCGCCCGGCATCGTCGTTGAGCATTTCGGTCAACGAGCGCTGGCTGCTGGCGAACAGTTTCAACGAGGCATCGTAGGCGGCATCGATCTTGTCGGCCAGTGGCTTCTGGTCGCTTGGCAACAGGCCGCGCAGGCCCTTGTTGTCGACACCTGCCCAGACGGTCCTGGCCGCGCTCAGGCTGGCTTCCAGCCCTTGCAACGACGACTGGCTGCGCCAGGCATCGGCCTGGAATGGCTGAGGTACGCCCTTGCTCTGGCGGCCCATCGGCGTGCCGAGTTTTTTCTTCAAAGTATCCAGGGCCGTGACCTGCACGCGGAGCAGGTCGGCGATGGCCTCGTGAGAATCGGCGTAGCGCTGGTTGGGAAACTTGCTCATCTGGGCGAGCATGCCGTCGTTGCTGTTCCAGCCCGAGAGAATCTCTTCAGCGAGCTGCTTCTGGCGTTCGCCAATGGCAATGAGCAGCGGGCAATACTTGGCCTTCTGCGTGCTGTCGGCCATGTCGATTTTCGCGTCGAACAGCAGGTATTCGTAGGCCGACAACCCCTGCACGACCACGCTGGACTTGGCCAGGCCGGCGGCGTCGATCTGTGGTTGGCTGTTGACCAACTGTTCGACCTGACGGCCCACCAGGTTTTTCTTGTCCGGCCAGAACTGCACCTGCCAGGCGCGGTTGCCCTCGGCCAGCGGCCCGATCAGCAGTGGTTGCAGCTCGGCCCAGGCTTTTTGCGCCTTGAGGAAGTCGGCGCGGGCGGTCTCCAGGTTTTCCTGGCCTTGGCAGAACGCCAGGGCGCTGGTCGCCAGTTGCCGGTCGGCCTCGACCCAGCGGCTGTAGGTCGGCAGGATCACTTGCTTGGCGATGGCGGCCGAAGTGACGGCTTGCGGATCCTGGGGCGAGCAGGCACCGAGGGCGAGGGCGGCGAGGCTGGTGAACAGCAGTTTGGGACGGAACATGTCAGGCTCCCATTTCTGGAAAAGGCATTTAAAGGGAATTCAGAAAGGCCAGCAACGCAGCGCGCTGCTCGGCATTGAACGCTAAAACCTGGCGCTGCGCCGCTTGTGCTTCGCCGCCATGCCACAGCACGGCTTCGAGCAGGTTGCGGGCACGACCGTCATGCAGGAACTGGGTGTGGCTGTTGACGGCTTCGGTCAAGCCGATGCCCCACAGCGGCGGGGTTCGCCAGTCACGGCCGCTGGCCTTGAATTCGCTGCGGTTGTCGGCCAGGCCTTCGCCCATGTCGTGCAGCAGCAGGTCGGTGTAGGGGCGGATGACCTGGTTCGCCAGCTCCGGTTCGGCGGCGTTGGCGGCGGTGGTGTATTTCGGTGTGTGGCAGGACTGGCAACCGGCCTGGAAAAACAGATTCTTGCCCGCCAGCACTTGGGGCGAACTCACGTCGCGACGGGCCGGTACCGCGAGGTTGCGGCTGTAGAACAGCACCAGGCGCAGGATGTTGTCGCTGACTTCCGGTTCGCCGTCCGGGCCATTGCCGCTGGGCGCACGCTTGCAGTCGACTTGGGCCTCGGTGCAGTCGTCGAAGGGCCGCAGGCTGGTCGTCAGGCCCATGTCGCCGGAAAACGCATGGACGTTCTGTTGGTTGAGGTTGGGCTGTCCGGCTTTCCAGCCGAAACGCCCTAGCACGGTTTTCTGCTGCACATCGTCCCAGACCTGGTTGGGACGACCGGCGATGCCGTCGTTCTCCCGCGCCTGGGCTTCGGCGTTCGCCAGCAGCGCCTCGTCGGGGATGGCTTCCAGCAGGCCCAGGCCGATCATCGGCGGTGCCACGCGGGCTGAAAAGCGCGTGTCGGGGTGCATCGGGCCGTACCCCAACTGGGTGATCTGCAGGATTGGCTTGCGCAATTCGACGACGGTGCCGTCCTTGAAACGCACCGGGACCGGGGTGTAATCGACCCGCACCTTGCCTTCAGGGGCGACGCCGGGCACCGACATGTCCTGCAACTGCCCACCATAGACTGGCTCCGGCACTACGCCCAGTTGCTCGATGACCTTGGCGTAGGCGGGGGCGTCGGGAATCGACAGGCGCACCAGCATCGACACTGCACTGGTCGCATCCGGCGCGGGCGGATGGCCACGACCGTCCTTGACGTGACAGTTCTGGCAGGCGTTGGTGTTGAACAGGGGCCCGAGGCCGTCCCGGGCGGTGGTGGTCGAGGGGGCGATTACCCAGGGGCTGCGGAAGAAACTGTTGCCGACACTGAAATCCACGCGCCGCGAGGGTGGCAGGTTGGCCGAGGGCAGGGAAAAGGCGTTCTGATCACGCTTGCGGACCGTCGCGGCGCCACCGGAACGGGCCTCATCCGGTTCGGCCTGGGTAAAACGCGGGGCATCATCGCAGGCACTCAGGCCCAGGGCCATGAACAGTGCGCATAAACGAAGAGGCAACGGCGGCATCGGGCGTCCCGGGGATAGGTGAAAAGAGGGCGCAAAGTCTAACAGGGCGGGGCAGTTTGAATAAGAGGAATTATCGTTTGGTTGATAGGACCGCGCTTGATTCACTGTGGCGAGGGAGCTTGCTCTCGCTGGGCTACGAAGTAGCCCCAGGATTTTGCGGTTGCTGCGCAACCGAGCGGGAGCAAGCTCCCTCGCCACAGGGGGTATTTGCAATGCTTACGGCTGGACAACAGCCCCCGGCACCAACGGCAGCTCCAGTGTCGCAATGAAACCACCCTCGGGATGATTGCCCAACACCAGCGCACCGCCATGGCGTTCGGCGGCACGGCGTGCGATGGCCAGGCCCAGTCCGTGACCGGCGGCGGTCTGGCCGGGGGCGCGGTAGAACGGCTCGGCCAATTGCCCGAGGTGTTCGGCCTCAACACCGGGCCCGTGGTCACGTACGCTGACCAGGATCCGTTCGCCTTGGCGCCGCGCGTGCATCTCGATCGATTGCCCGGCCGGATTGAAGCGTTGGGCGTTGCGCAGCAGGTTGTCCACTGCTCGCTCGATCATGGTCGGCCAACCCTTGAGGGTCAGGTTCGCCTCGGTTTCAAGCTGCACGGTTTGCTCCGGTGAAGCCAGTTGCGCATCTTTTTGCAGGGTGACCAGCAGCGCGTTGAGGTCGATTTCTTCGGCGCTGGCGTTGTCGGCATCGACCCGGGCCAGGACCAGGATTTCGCTGATCAGCGCTTCCAGCCGATCACATTCACGGGTCAGGCGCGGCCAGAGCTTTTCACGCTCCTCGGGGCTGGCCCGTTCCGCCAAAGCCAGGGCAATGCGCAGTCGGGCCAGGGGTGAGCGCAATTCGTGGGACACGTCCCGCAGCAGTTGTCGCTGGCTGGCGATCAGGCTTTGCAAACGCGCGCCCATGCGGTTGAAGTCGGTGGCCAGTACGCCGAACTCATCCCGGCGGTTGGCCAGCTTGGCGAGGCTGTTCTGCTGGTAGGTGGCTTGGCCCAGGTCATGCACCGCACCGCGCAGTCGACTCAGCGGACGAGTGATGGAGAGCGTCACCAACAGGCTGAACAAGGTCAGCACCACCAACGCGATCCCCAGGGCACTGAGGGGCCAGAGCAGGCTGCCGCGGTGCCAGGCGTCCAGTTCGGGATGGGGGATGCGGTAGATGAACAGGTAGGTGTCGCCGCTTTTGGCGCTGGTGAACTCGTCGGTCAGCCGGCGCCAGGGCAGGCGGCGGTCGTCGTTTTTCTGTCGGGCCTCGAAGGCGGCGGCACGATGGGGGAAAGTGCCACGTACCACCGGGTCGCCGCTTTCGTTGAACACCTGGACGTCAATGTGATACTGGCGCTTGCGCTGTTTCAGAATTTCCTGGGCGGCGTCCTCGCCTTGGGTTTCGTAGGTCTGCGTCCACTCTTCGGGCAGGGTATTGAGCCCCGGGTGACGGCTGAGGATCCAGTTGTCCTGGTTCAGCATGTGGCCCATCAGGATCGAAAGCCCTGCAACCAGAGTGATGGCCAGCCAGAAACTGGCCAGGATGCGCCAGAACAATGAACGCACGATAAATCCTCGAAAACAAAGAAAGCCCAACGGCGGTTGACCGTTGGGCTGGGGGGCTTCAGTGCATTATTGCGCTTTTTGCGGCTGTTGCGCTTTCCAGGCCTTGAATTCGGCCCATTCGGCGCGACGCTCGGCCTGCTTCTTCTGGATCGCGTCGAATTCTTTTTGCTGCTCAGGCTTCAACAATCCGCGGATCTGGGCATCGACCTTCTGGTGCCGGGCTTGCATTTCATCCTGCATGGCTTTTTGGTCGGCTGGCGACAGCTTGGCCAGGTATTTGTCGACCAGTGCCCGCTGTTCGTGGCGCTGTTCGCCCATGATCTGGCGAATCTGCTGGCGTTGTTCGCGGCTCAGGTCCAGTTGGCTGTACGGGCCTTTGTCGTGCATCTGGCCGCCGTGACGCGGGCCGTCCATCGGCCCCATCGGGCCGGGGCCTTCGGGCATGGCCATGGCCACGGTCGGCAGGGCGGCAGCGAACATCAGAGCGATAAGGGTCTTGCGCATGGTGTGTCTCCTTGTCTCATTCCCGGTCAGTTCCGGATGTGTGCAGATTACGGAGATCAAGGTCAGCGGCGGTCAGGGGGGCGTAAAGCTTGGGTAAAGACGGTTGGGTGCAGGCCTGACAAATCTGCAGGACGAACACAGAAATTGTGGGAGCAAGGCTTGCCCGCGATGAAGATAATGCGGTCTATGGGGTAGCCGAGGTGTCTGCATCGCGGGCAAGCCTTGCTCCCACAAAATCCCCTCGCCACAGGAGATCGGCGCAGTGCCTTAAAGACTGTAGTAATAACCCCGGCTACGCAGCGCCACGATGCGCGGGCGGCCGTCGGGGTGGGGGCCGATTTTCTTGCGCAGGTTGCTCACGTGCATATCGAGGCTGCGGTCGTACAGGGTCAGTTTGCGGCCCAGGGCGATCTGCGCCAGTTCCTGCTTGTCCAGCGGCTCGCCCGGCTGCTTGAGCAGTGCTTCGAGCAGGCGGCTTTCGGACACGGTGAGGGTCTGTTCCTGTTCGTCGATGCTGACCACGCCACGCACCGGGCTGAAGGTCAGGTCACCCAGTTCGATCTGGCTGGACACGGCCGTCGGATGGCTGCGGCGCAGTACGGCGCGCAGGCGGGCGGTCAGTTCCCGTGGGTCGCAGGGCTTGGCCAGATAGTCGTCGGCCCCCAGTTCCAGGCCCAGGATGCGGTCCAGCGGTTCACCCCGGGCCGACAGCATCAGCACTGGCAGCTCCGCGTGATCGCTGCGCAATTGCTTGAGCAGTTCCAGGCCACTGCCGTCGGGCAGCATCACGTCCAGGACCACGGCAGCCGGTGCGGTTTCGGCCAAGGCCTTGCGGGCACTCTGGCCATCGTGACAGGCGCGGACCTGAAACCCTTCCTGGCTCAACCAACTTACGAGGAGCTCACACAGCTCCTGGTCATCATCTATCAGTAACAGCTCGCTCATGACTCACTCAATTTAGCCATTGCCGACGTTGTCTACGTCCACCGCTGGCAAAGATACCGCAGAGCAAGGCCAATAGCGCTACCCCGGCGCCAATGACGAACCATTGTTGTTGATCGGTCAGCAGGCGCGGCAGGGGGCTGGCCTGGGCTTCCTTGAGTTGCAGCTTCAGGCGCTGGTTCTCCTGGCGCAACCGGCCCACCAGCGCGCTTTCGCGTTCGCCGTTGGTGTTTTGGAGTTGCTGGGTGAGTGCTTCACGCATGCGCTCGCTGTCTTTCAAGCGTTGCTGCAACTCGGCGATCTGGCCGCCGGCGCTCAGGGACAAGGGCGCCGAATGACTGCCCTCGGTGCTTTCCTCGCCATGGGCGGGCGCCCCGATCGCCAACGAGACCAACAACAGGCACAACGGACCTTTGCGCATTGCAACTCCTGAATTCCAATCGAGATTAGACAGGTTGTCGGCCGGCAAATGAGAAAGATGAGCAACTGGCGTAATGAGCCTTGGAGGCTCATTGCGCCAGTGGATTTACGGCGGGAGGATTTACGGCAGGACTTGCTTGAACGGCTTGACCACGACCTCGGCATAGACGCCAGCCGCCACGAACGGATCGGCCTTGGCCCAGGCTTGCGCGTCGGCCAGGGAAGCGAATTCGGCGACGATCAGGCTGCCGGTGAAACCAGCGGCGCCTGGGTCATTGCTATCCACCGCCGGGTGCGGGCCGGCCAGCATGATGCGACCTTCGGCCTTGAGCTGTTGCAGGCGCTCCAGGTGGGCCGGGCGCACGGCCAGGCGTTTTTCCAGGGAGTCGGCGACGTCGGTGGCAATGATTGCGTAGAGCATGTCAGTCCTCGGTTTTGGGCGTGGTGGGGTCGGCTTCGTGCAGGTGACGGGACAGGTAGATGCCCTGGCCAATCAGGAACAGCAGCGTCATGCCCAGGCTGCCGAAGACCTTGAAGTCGACCCAGTACTCTTGGAATGTGAACGCAACGAACAGGTTGGCGGCGCCGCAGAACAGGAAAAACGCGATCCAGGCGATGTTCAACCGGGTCCAGATCAGGTCCGGCAGGTTGATGGCATGGCCCATGATGCGCTTGATCAGCAGGCGGTCGCCGATGAAGTGGCTGCCAATGAACGCGAGGGCGAACAGCCAGTTGACCACCGGGGCCTTCCATTTGAGGAAGGTTTCGCTGTGGAACGCCAGGGTCAGGCTACCGAATACCAGGCAGGCGATCAGGGTCAGCCACTGGCTCTTCTCCAGCTTGCGCTGGGACACGAACAGCGCGCCGTAGACCACCAGGGAGCTGATGATCAGCACCGCGGTGGCGCTGTAAATACCGCCTACAGTCAAGGAGTGGCCGGCGAAGTCGACGGCCCGGGGATCAAGTTTGTAGACGATGAAAAACAGCAGGAGCGGGATGAAGTCGATGAATTGTTTCACAGTGGCAGCCAGAAGCAGGATGTGGCGGCATAATAACAAACATCCTTGGCCGCGATAGGGCCAGCTGATTTGAGGTAACAAACTCTCGTGAATGTTGATTTGCACTGCCATAGCACGGCCTCCGATGGTGCCCTGGCGCCTGCGGTTCTGGTGGCGCGGGCGTTCGAGCACGGCGTGCGAGTCCTGGCCCTGACCGATCACGACACCCTCGAAGGCCTCGACGAGGCCCGCAGTGCCGCCACGGCGCTGGGCATGCAGCTGGTCAATGGCGTCGAGCTGTCCTGCACCTGGGGCGGGGCGACCATCCATGTGCTGGGCTATGGTTTTGATGTGAATGCGCCTGCGTTGGTCGAGGCCATCGCACAGCTGCGCGACGGGCGCTGGCTGCGTTCCGAAGAGATCAGCCGCAAGCTGGCCCTCAAGGGCATGCCCGGTGCGCTGGACGGCGCCCGGCAGATCCAGCAGGAACTGGGCGACAGCGGCAACGCACCGGCCCGGCCACACTTTGCCGACTGGATGGTGCGCGAAGGGTTCGTCAAGGACCGCGCCGAAGCGTTCCGCAAATGGTTGGGGGCCGGCAAGCTGGGGGACGTCAAGCAGCATTGGCCGACCCTGGAAGACACCGTCCAGACCCTGCGGGCCGCGGGTGCCTGGGTCAGCCTGGCGCATCCATGGCACTATGATTTCACCCGCAGCAAGCGCCGACGCCTGGTCACCGACTATATTCAAGCGGGGGGCCACGCCATCGAGGTGGTCAATGGCCATCAGCCTGCCGAGCAGGTCGGCAGCCTGGCGATCCTGGCTCGTGAGTTCGGCCTGCTGGTCACCGCCGGCAGTGATTTCCATGGCCCTGGGGGCTGGTCCGAGATTGGCGAATACCGCCCGTTGCCGGAAGATCTGCCACCACTCTGGTGTAGATTCAAACATGATCCCGTTACCGCCGCCGTCTGAACAGGTAGAACACGTGAGTCAATTTTTCCAGATTCATCCGGAAAACCCGCAAGCGCGCCTGATCAAGCAGGCCGTGGAAATCATTCGTGGCGGTGGCGTGGTGGTCTATCCCACCGACTCGTCCTACGCCATCGGTTGCCAGATCGGCGACAAGAACGCAGTGGAGCGGGTCAGGCGCCTGCGCCAACTGGACGACAAGCACAACTTCGCGCTCATCTGCAGCGACCTGTCGCAGTTGGGCCTGTTCGCCAAGATCGACACCGGCACCTTCCGCTTGCTCAAGGCGCATTTGCCGGGGCCATACACCTTCATCCTCAATGCCACGCGGGAAGTCCCGCGGCTGTTGCTGCATCCGAAAAAGCGCACCATCGGCCTGCGGGTGCCGAGCCATCCCATCGCCCTGGCGCTGCTGGCGGAACTGGGTGAGCCGCTGATGAGCGTGACGCTGATCATGCCCGGCGAGACCGAGCCGTTGAACGATCCCTATGAGATGCGCCAGATACTCGAACATCAGGTGGACCTGATCATCGACGGTGGTTTCGGCGGCATGTCGGCGTCCACGGTGATCAACCTGGCCGACGGCGAGCCCCAGGTGGTGCGTGTCGGTTGCGGCGATCCGACGCCGTTCATGGTCGAGGCCTGAATGTCCGTCGTGGAAATCGCCGTGGACAGTGTCGACAGCCAGGCCGGCGCGCAACAGGAGTTGCCGTTCGCCATGGTCTATGGCCAGGCGGTCATGGAAATGCCCCTGGACCTGTACATTCCGCCGGATGCGCTGGAAGTGTTCCTCGAAGCCTTCGAGGGCCCGCTCGACCTGCTGCTGTACCTGATCCGCAAACAGAACATCAACATCCTCGACATTCCCGTGGCGGAAATCACCCGCCAGTACATGGGCTACGTCGAGTTGATGCAGTCGGTGCGCCTGGAACTGGCAGCCGAATACCTGGTGATGGCGGCCATGCTCGCGGAGATCAAGTCGCGGATGCTGCTGCCGCGCTCGGCGGAGGTCGAAGAGGAAGAGGACGACCCGCGGGCCGAGTTGATCCGCCGCTTGCAGGAATACGAACGCTTCAAGGCCGCCGCTGAAGGCATCGACGGCTTGAGCCGGGTGGGGCGCGATGTGGTGGTGCCCAAGCTCGACGCGCCCGAAGCGCGGGCGCGCAAGTTGCTGCCGGACGTGAGCCTGGAAGAGTTGCTGATATCCATGGCCGAGGTCCTGCGCCGGGGCGATATGTTTGAAAGTCACCAGGTCAGCCGCGAAGCGCTGTCCACCCGCGAGCGCATGAGTGATGTGCTGGAGCGGCTCAAGGGCGGCGGTTTCGTGCCGTTCGTCGAGCTGTTCACCGCCGAGGAGGGGCGTTTGGGGGTCGTCGTGACGTTTATGGCGGTCCTGGAATTGGTCAAGGAATCCTTGGTCGAGCTGGTGCAGAATGAGCCGTTCGCAGCGATCCACGTGCGGGCACGAGCCGAATAACGAGCAAATCAATGAATCTGACTGAACCCCGCGAGCTGGCCCCCTTGCTTGAAGCTTTCCTGTTGGCCTCGGGAAAGCCGCAATCGATGGAACGCCTGTTCGAACTCTTCGAAGAGGGCGAGCGGCCCGAGCCGGCCGTGTTCAAGAAAGCCCTGACACTGTTGGGCAAGTCCTGCGAGGGGCGGGCTTTCGAACTCAAGGAAGTGGCGTCGGGGTACCGCCTGCAAATCCGCGAGAAGTTCGCGCCGTGGGTGGGGCGCTTGTGGGAGGAACGGCCGCAGCGCTATTCCCGGGCGCTGCTCGAAACCATGGCGCTCATCGCCTATCGCCAGCCGATCACCCGGGGCGAGATCGAAGATGTGCGGGGCGTGGTGGTCAATAGCAACATCGTCAAGACGCTGCTGGAGCGCGAGTGGATCCGCGTTGTCGGCTATCGCGATGTGCCGGGCAAACCGGCGATGTTCGCCACCACCAAGGCCTTTCTCGATCACTTCAACCTGAAGAACCTGGATGACCTGCCGCCGCTGGCCGAATTGCGGGAACTGGAACCCGAACCGATGCTGGAGTTCGACGACGCCCCGGTACCCCAGGGCTTGCAGGAACTGGCCGACGCCAGTGCCGAGCCAGAGGAGCCGAAGGAAGAGACCAGTTTCCACTCGTTGTTGCTGGAGCTGGACACCATGGAGGAGGGCTTGAAGACCGATTTCGACGACCTGCTGCGGGAAGGTCCTGGTCCTGAGGGCGACTCGGATGAGCTGGCGGAGCCCGATAGCGCGGTGGAACCGGCACCAGAGCCAGAAGCGGAGCCGGAAGAAGATATCCTCGGCGTTGCCCAAGCCCGGGAAAAACTCCTGGCCGCCGTCGCCGCCCTCCAGCCGCCGGAACCCGAACTGAGCGACGAAGAAGCCGAAGCCCGGGCGTTGGCCGAAGCGATCGAAAACGAACGGCGCCAGTTCGACGATTGATCCAGCTGACACCACAACACCCCTGTGGGAGCGAGCCTGCTCGCGATAGCGGTCTGTCAACTGACATTGTTGTGGATGTGAAATCGCTATCGCGAGCAGGCTCGCTCCCACACTAGATAATGAATTCCACCCCGTTACGCGCCACCGGTCGGCGGAAAAAGCGCCGGGCGCTGGTTGATCAGCTAGTCTCTGATGCGCAATCGCCTCAACGCGCGTATGATTCGCGACCCCTTGGCGATCCCTTCGCCAAAGACCTATTTTCAAAGCGTCAGGCCAAGCCTGACCCGACCACACCGGGAGGTGCCCAGAATGAAAGACCAAGACCAGAACGACAGCCAGGAAATCGGCCCAGCAGGCGAGAAGCTGCAAAAAGTCCTTGCCCGTATCGGCGTCGGTTCGCGCCGTGACGTGGAAGCCTGGATCACCCAGGGCCGGATCAAGGTCAACGGCAAAGATGCCACCTTGGGCCTGCGGGTTGATATGCACGACGCCATCACCATCGATGGCAAGGTGATCAAACGCGAAGAGGCCGCCGAAACGGTGCGCCGCGTGATCATGTACAACAAGCCCGACGGCGAAATCTGCACCCGTGACGACCCGGAAGGCCGTCCGACCGTGTTCGACAAAATGCCGCGTCCGAAAGAAGGCCGCTGGATCAACATCGGTCGCCTGGACATCAACACCACCGGTCTGCTGATGTTTACCACCGATGGTGAACTGGCCAACCGCTTGATGCACCCGTCCTACGAGATGGACCGCGAATACGCCGTGCGTGTGCGTGGTGAAGTCGACGACGAGATGATCGAGCGCCTCAAGGCCGGCGTTGTGCTGGAAGACGGCCCGGCGCGTTTCACTGACATCAAGCAAGCGCCCGGCGGTGAAGGCTTCAACCATTGGTACCACTGCGTGGTGATGGAAGGCCGTAACCGTGAAGTGCGACGTTTGTGGGAATCCCAGGGGTTGGTGGTCAGCCGCCTGAAGCGCGTGCGTTTCGGTCCGGTGTTCCTCAATTCCGACCTGCCGATGGGCCGCTGGCGCGAAATGAGCCAGTACGAAGTCGACATCCTGGCCGCCGAAGTGGGTCTCAAGCCGGTGGCAATGCCGCAGATGACCGCCAAGAGCAAGGACAAGCTGGAGCGGATGCAGCGTAAATCCTCGCGTCCGATGGGCAAGACCGAGCGCGTGCGTACGCTGCGCCCGGCTGCTGATGGTGTGGCGACCGGCCCGCGTCCTTCGCGTGAGCCGCAGATCGAAGGCGAACGCCCGGCCCGCAAGCCTGCACCGCGTCAGGACGGCGAGCGTGGCCCACGCACGCCGCGTCCGGCCAATGGTCGCACTGAGCGCGGCGAAGGTCGCGGTGCCCCGGCGGGTCGCGGTACGCCGGTCGCCGATCGCCCGGCCGACACCAAGCGTCCGGCCAAGCCTGCGCCGAAAAAGCGCCCGGGTATCGTCCTGGCCGATCGCGATGCGCCATCGGGCAAGCGCCGTGGTGCCCCGGCAGGTTCGGGGCAGCGTCCGGGGTTTGGGCGTCGTAAGCCGGAGTGAGGCAGCGGTGAGTTTCTAGCTGCAAGCTGCAAGAAAAAACGCCGACCGTTGGGTTGGCGTTTTTTTTGGGGCTTGACTTCAATGATTGGGCGCCTTTGAGCCCGTCTTCGCGAGCAGGCTCGCTCCCACAGTGGAATTGTGTTGAACGTAGATCTTCCATTCACTAAAGATCAATTGTGGGAGCGAGCCTGCTCGCGAAGAGGCCAGTAATACCAGCGCTATCTGAAGGTTATGCGCTCCGTCTTGCCGCTTGAAGCTCACAACTTGAAGCTGCCCCTAAAGCACAAACCGCCCATCAAACATCGGCTCATTATCCAGCGCCAACATCCCCTTCTCGAAAATCAGGTCCAGGTGATGGCTGCCCTTGGCCCCGCCACCCAATCCCAGGTGCAGGCCGCAGTGGCGCTCCTCGAAACCGGCGTTGCGCGCGTACAGGCTCTTGACCCCTTCGTTGGTGCCGATTCCCAGTTCTTCGATGCGGCGGTTGGACGGGTTGGCGTCCAGGTATTTGTTGAAGTCGTGCTCCAGGCCCGGCACGTCGGTGGCGATTTTCTGGATGGTGGAATCTTCGATCCACAGCTCCAGAGGCGATTGCAGCACGCCGTACTTGCGTGCGAACGGAATGGTGCTCAAGAACGTGCCGACGAACTTCACATGGCCGTTGATGGTGTCGCTGTGAGTGGCGATTTCACCGGGGGCCAGGTCGTAGTTGCCGAGGCCGTTGATGTCGGTCCACTTCTTCACGCCGCCCAGGGCGGTGTCGAAATACGAACCGTGGTCATCCTGGAAGCTCAGGGTTGTCGCCTGGGACATGCGCTGGATCAGGTGACTGTTGAGCCCGGCGATACGTTGGGGAATCACGCTGAACGTGTCGTAGAAATAATCGCCATAATCCTTGAAGAGCAGCGATTTTTTCCAGTTGTCGGCCATTACGCCTTGCAGCGCGCGGACAAAGTCCGGGCCGTCGGGACGTGGATTGGGCAGGGTGGAAGAGTCGTAGAAGAAAATATACAGATCGCTGTCGGCAATGGCCTTGGACAGGCGCTCCGTGGATTCGAGGTCCAGGCGCATGGCGCTGAACCGGAACGGCGAGCCGCTGCCTGCCTGTTCGGCAATGGCGCCGGTCAGCGCTTCGTAGTCAGCGGTGTGGCCGAGCAACACCTTGGCGGGCTGAATGCCGGCCAGGGCGGGATGGTGTTCGAGGTAGTAAAGGAAATGTAAGATGGCTCGTTGTGTGTCCATGCTTATTCTTCCCTGACAAGTGCATTAAATGTCCCTGACAACCGGCAAAAAGTGGCGGAGTCGACCGGCCGGATCGCCTCCGCCGGGGCCGTGCCTACAGAGGCCACATCGCCGTGCCGAACGGAACGACGGCGTCGGCTTGCATCATTTCAACGGCGGCATCATGGGTCGGGGCTTCGAACCATTCGTCCAGTTGCAGTTCGGTTTCCAAGTCTTTGTCCAGTGCTTGCATAGTGAATCTCCTAGATGACTTTTACGGAAAGTAGCGGCCCGATTCGGCGAGTGAAAACAGGCCGGCAACGGCACCGCAGAACTTGTCGGCACGATGCCTTGGCAAGTCGCTGAAAACCTAGTCGAGGGTTTTTTGGATTGCAAAAAATAATTTTATTTTTTTCTTTTGAACTTTTTGTTCCATTTTCAGCGATTGCATTACTTATTCAAAAACAGCCGCCTGGGTGTTTTTTTAAATAGGTAGCTACCTACCGTCAATTTGCAGTCAGCTTACGGAAATTTCCCAACCGGAAAGTTTGCGTGACGGGTCGTAAAGAAGTGCTGACGAAAAACCCACGTTGAGAAGGCTCAAAACGTTGTTCTGCCGCAGCGTAAGAAAAAGCTTCCGCATGCCTTGCTCTCGTACGTTTTCCAAGGCTCTGGCCCGCTTGTTTCCAAGCGATGGGCAGGGTGAGATGCGCCCCATGCCTGTCGTGCAGGCGAATAACAAAAAGGAGGCGCAATGAACGCCGTAGCTTCGTTTCCACTCTCCCGTGGTGGCGTTTTTTGCGTCGCTCACGCCGTCGGCTCGCAAGGGCCTGGACACTTTTTTGCAGTCGCCCGGCAGGTTCGAGGCGGACCCACGCAATCCCGGCAAACGACACGCTGATCCGGTGGTGTCTGGCAGCAGGGGGTCAGCGGTGTACAATGCGCCGCGTTTTACTGTGACCCTTCGCGTACCCACGCACTTTCAAGGTTATCCGCCTTGTTCACTCCGCCACGCCACAAGCGTGTCGGGTTCGATTTCGTCACAGATAAAAACAAACAGGTGACGCATGACCGTTGTAAAAACGCTGAATTCCTGGTGCCTGCGCTGGGGTTTGATCGGCGCTGCTTGAGATCCGATTCGAGCGGCAACGTCTAACGAACATCATCAAACCTTGCGTGAGACCCTTTTCATGAGTGGACAAAACTCGCATTCGGGCGAGCTGAAACGCGGCCTGAAAAATCGCCACATTCAATTGATCGCCCTCGGTGGCGCAATCGGCACCGGCCTGTTCCTTGGCTCGGCGGGGGTGCTGAAATCAGCCGGTCCGTCGATGATCCTCGGCTACGCCATCTGCGGCTTCATCGCCTTCATGATCATGCGCCAGTTGGGCGAAATGATCGTAGAAGAGCCGGTGGCCGGGTCCTTCAGTCACTTTGCCCACAAGTACTGGGGCGGTTTCGCCGGGTTCCTGTCGGGGTGGAACTGCTGGATCCTCTACATCCTGGTGGGCATGTCCGAGCTGACCGCGGTCGGCAAGTACATCCATTACTGGGCGCCCGAGATTCCGACCTGGGTGTCGGCGGCGGCGTTTTTCGTCCTGATCAATGCGATCAATCTGGCCAACGTCAAAGTTTTCGGCGAGGCGGAGTTCTGGTTCGCGATCATCAAGGTCGTGGCGATCGTCGGCATGATTGCCCTGGGCAGCTATCTGCTGGTCAGCGGCCATGGCGGCCCGCAGGCGTCGGTGACCAACTTGTGGTCCCACGGTGGTTTTTTCCCTAACGGCGTCAGCGGGCTGGTGATGGCCATGGCGATTATCATGTTCTCCTTCGGTGGCCTGGAAATGCTCGGTTTCACCGCCGCTGAGGCCGACAAACCGAAAACCGTGATCCCCAAGGCCATCAACCAGGTGATCTACCGGATCCTGATTTTCTACATCGGCGCGCTCGTGGTGCTGTTGTCCCTGACCCCTTGGGACAGCCTGCTGAGCACCCTCAACGCGTCCGGCGATGCCTACAGCGGCAGCCCGTTCGTGCAGGTGTTCTCGATGCTGGGTAGCAACACCGCTGCGCATATCCTCAACTTCGTCGTGTTGACCGCCGCGCTGTCGGTGTACAACAGCGGCACCTATTGCAACAGTCGCATGTTGCTAGGCATGGCCGAGCAGGGCGATGCGCCCAAGGCCTTGTCGAAGATCGACAAGCGTGGCGTGCCGGTACGTTCGATCCTCGCGTCGGCGGCGGTCACCCTGGTGGCGGTGCTGTTGAACTACCTGGTCCCGCAGCATGCACTGGAGTTGCTGATGTCGTTGGTGGTCGCGACCCTGGTGATCAACTGGGCGATGATCAGCTACTCGCATTTCAAGTTCCGCCAGCATATGAACCAGACCCGCCAGACGCCGTTGTTCAAGGCGCTTTGGTACCCGTACGGCAACTACATCTGCCTGGCGTTCGTGGTGTTCATCCTGGGCGTGATGTTGCTGATCCCTGGCATCCAGATCTCGGTCTATGCGATTCCGGTGTGGCTGGTGTTCATGGCCGGGTGCTATTGGATCAAGAACAAGCGCAGTGCCCGGCATGAACTGGCGGTGGCGGCTGCCAAGTAAGCACGAAACCCTGTGGGAGCGAGCCTGCTCGCGATGGTGGTCTGGCAGGTGAAACCTATGCCGGATGTACCGGCTTTTCGCGAGCAAGCCCGCTCCCACAAGGTCCGGCGGTGAACACACATTCTGCGAGCACTGTAGATCCAATGTGGGAGCGGGCTTGCTCGCGAAGAGGCCATCAAAGGCGAGATCTGTATCGACTGTGCCTGCGCTATCGCGAGCAGGCTCGCTCCCACAGGTCTGTGGGATTCGCGGTATCCTGTGGGGCCTGACACCGGACACTTTCCATGCTGGTCATTTCCAACACCGTGCACATCCCGGACGCCGAGATCGAGCTGACGGCCATCCGCGCCCAAGGGGCCGGGGGGCAGAACGTCAACAAGGTTTCCAGCGCCGTGCATTTGCGCTTCGACATTCCGGCCTCGTCCTTGCCCGAGTTCTACAAGGAGCGATTGCTGGCCCTGCGCGACAGTCGCATTACCAGCGACGGTGTGCTGATCATCAAGGCCCAGCAATACCGCACGCAGGAACAGAACCGGGCCGACGCGCTGGAGCGCCTGACCGAGCTGATCCTCAGCGCCACCAAGGTCGAAAAGAAGCGCCGTCCGACCAAGCCGACCCTGGGGTCGAAAAAGCGTCGCCTGGAATCCAAGACCAAGCGCGGCTCGATCAAGGCCGGGCGCGGCAAGGTGGACTTCTAGTTCTTTTCCCGCGCTTCACGGTACCGAGGCGCCTGCCGGTACAGGTAGACGCTCAATGCCAACCCACCCAGGGCCGCCAGGGCAGCGAACAGAAAGATCGAGGCAAAGCCGAAGCCAGCGGCAATCGCACCAGCCAGCGGCCCGGTGATCCCCAGCGACAGATCAATGAACAGTGAATAAGCGCCCACCGCCGCCCCGCGACTGGAGGCCGGCACCAGGTTGACCGCTTCCACGCCCAGCGCTGGAAACACCAGGGAGAAGCCGAAACCGCTCAACGCCGCGCCCGCCAGGGCCCAGTGGGCATCCGGTGCGAGCCATAGCAGTAACAGGCCGAGGGTTTCCACCGACAGGCAGGCAATCGCCACGCGAAAGCCACCCAGACGGTTGATCAGGTTGCCGAACAGCAGGCGCGCGCCGATGAAGCTGGCGCCAAACAGGCTCAGGCACAGCACGGCGTTATCCCAGTGCTGCGTGGCGTAGTACAGGGTGATGAAGGTCGCGATGGTGCCAAACCCGATGGAGCCCAAGGCCAAGCCGCAGCCGTGTGGCAGCACACGCCCCAGCACGTGCATGAACGGCAGGCGTTCGCCAGAGACAATGGGCGCGGCGGTCTTGCGCCAGGCCAATGCCTGCCCGAGCAGGCCCAGCAAGATGATGCTGACGCCCATGCTCCACAGCCCCAACGCGTTGACCAGCCACACCCCCAACGGCGCACCGATCGCCAGCGCGCCGTAACTGGCGATACCGTTCCAGGAAATTACCTTGGCGGTATTCGCCGCACCGACCCGGCCGATGCCCCAGCCAATCGAACCCGAACCCACTAGGCTTTCCGCGCTGCCCAGTACCAGGCGACCGATCAGCAGGCTGATCAGGCTGAACGTTGGCAGGTGGGACGTCCAGGCCGACACCAGCATGAACACGCCGCTCAGCCCGCAGCCGGCGAGGCCGAACATCACCGCGCGCTTGCTTCCCAGGTTATCGATGATTCGCCCTGCGTAAGGACGGCTGAGCAGGGTGGCCAGGTATTGCACGCTGATCACCAGCCCGGCGATCACCGCGCCGAAACCCAGTTCGCCGTGGACGAACCCGGGCAGCACGGCCAGGGGAATGCCGATATTCAGGTAGCCAATGAAGGTGAACAGGACGATGGAAACGACTTGCAGCGTGACCGCCAGGGGGCGCTGGGAATCTGACATGGGAAAGAGGTCCACGGAGCAGCTGGATAGATAGGCTGCTTATGATAACGGCGACCGTGGCGTCCGGGCGGGGAAAAGTAAAACTATTTGCCCAGTGGTGGCTCAGCGGTCGTGCTGTTCGCTGATCAGGCGCGTGGTCACCAGCGCGGCGATGGCGTTTTCTTCGCTGCCAAACCGGGCCAGCAGGGCCGCTTGTTTCTCGGTGGGAAGGCGGGTCCAGATCTCGACCATTTTCTCGGCGGTGCCGATCAGGACGCTGGCCTGGGCTTCGCTGAAGGGAGGGGTGTCATCGGTCATGGGGCGCTCGGATTCAGGCAGTGTGGAAAGCGCATCTTAGCGCTTTCCACACGGTCTGGTGGTACGGGTCAATCAGTCTTCGCTGTCGGCCTGGCGGCGTTCAGTGGCTTCCTTGGGCTCGGGTTGCTGGGCGTCAGGTTGCCCTCCGGCTTGTAGCGTGGTCGTCTGCTCAGTGTCGTGCAGGCTTGGGAAGGGGAGATTAGGGATCTCGTGCATTTCGCGCTCCTCGCAAAGTCTGTGGATAGATCTGGTAGATCCGCGCTTTTACAAAGCCTGGGCAGGATACAGCAGGAGAAATGACAAAAAGACTTTTAAATCCCATCGCGCCGACAAAAGGGATTGTCTGGACAGGTCATGTCCAGTCAGCAAAAACGATCCCGCTACCGGTGGTCGCCACCGCTCAAGAACGCCCCGTACAGGCCGATGCCTTGCACATATCCTCCACATTCCGTTGTAACAGTGGACCCTGGACATGGAGGTTCTTTATTTGAAGAGATCGACGCCATGTTTCTACAAAAATCCCTGAGAGCACAGATTCTCGCCCTGCTCAGCG
Source organism: Pseudomonas sp. OA65 (assembly GCF_017498305.1). Lineage (NCBI taxonomy): Bacteria > Pseudomonadati > Pseudomonadota > Gammaproteobacteria > Pseudomonadales > Pseudomonadaceae > Pseudomonas > Pseudomonas sp. OA65. The sequence goes on along the minus strand of NZ_JAGDEZ010000012.1, from coordinate 5,259 downwards.
GCAGCCTGCTGGCCATGTTGCTGATCGCCCTGGCGTCCTTTCACTTCCTTTCCGATGGCATCCAGAATTATCGTCAACTGCTCGACGGTCCGTTGCGTGCGTCGCAATTGATCGACGAGGCCAACCTGCAATTCAAGGTCCAGGTCCAGGAGTGGAAAAACGTCCTGTTGCGCGGCAAGCAGCCAGCGGACCTGGAGAAATACTGGAAGCAATTCGAGGCACGCCAGAGCGATGTCCAGGGCATCCTTGGCCAGTTGACGACCCACGAAGGTGTCCCGGCGCAAATCAAGTCGCGCATCGAACGCCTGCGGGGCGAGCATGCGCAATTGGGCGCGGCCTATCAGAAGGGCCGTGATGCATTTGTGGCTGCAGGTGGCGACGCTGTGGCGGGTGATGCAGCGGTCAAGGGCGTGGACCGCGCGGCCAGTGAGCAGATGAGCGAGTTGGTGGTTGAGCTGCATAAGCTGGGCGATGAGCAATCGGCAATGATCAGTGCCGGTGCCGACCGCACGATCATGCTGGGTACGGTGATCATGCTCGTTTCGGGGTTGCTGGTCGGGTTGTTGAGTGTGTGGCTGGTCAACCGCAACCTGGTGCAGCCGATCCGTCACTTGATCGCGTACGTGACTCAACTGAGCCGCGGGCGTTTCGCCGAGCGTGTCACGAGCACGCGCCAGGATGAATTGGGCGACCTGGCCCTGGCGGCCAATACGCTGCGCGATTTCCTTGCTGAAACCTTCACACGCTTGCAACGCAGTGCCTCGGAACTGGACAGCGCCAGCGGTGAGCTCAATGCGATTGCCAGCCTGATGAGCCAAGGCACCAGCGAGCAATTCGAACGCACCGATCAAGTGGCGACGGCGATGAACGAAATGTCCGCCACCGCCCAGGAAGTTGCTCGTCATGCCGCCGATGCGGCGCGGGCTGCCGATGATGCCGATCATTCGGCGCAGCAGGGCGAGACAGTGATGCAGGGCACTATCCACACCATCACCCAGATGCGTGGCGAAATTGCCAACACCGCCACGGTGATCCGGCGCCTGGAAGCCGACAGCGGGCGCATCGGCAAGGTGCTGGAAGTGATTCGCGGGATCGCCGAGCAGACCAACCTGCTGGCCCTCAACGCTGCCATCGAAGCGGCCCGGGCGGGTGAGGCCGGGCGTGGTTTTGCAGTGGTTGCCGATGAGGTTCGCAACCTGGCCCAGCGCACGGCGTCATCGATCATCGAGATCAACCAGATCATCCAGACGGTTCAAACTGGCGCGGTGGATGCGGCCCAGGCCATCGAAAGCGGCCAGTCGCGCAGTGAGGAAAGTGTCGAGCAGGTGACTCAGGCCGGCGCGATGCTGGAACGCATCACCCAGGCGGTGGAAGCGATCCGCGACATGAACCGTCAGATCGCCACCGCTGCGGAAGAGCAGACCTCGGTGGCCGAGGATATTTCGCGCAACCTGACTGAAATCACCTGCATTGCCAGCACCAACCTCGACAACGTACAGCGCACCGAAGCGGCCAGTCGGGATTTGCATGGGTTGTCAGGGCAATTGAACGAGGTGACGGCGCGGTTGAGTGCCTGATGGCATTGACCTGTTTGCAATAGGGCCTGATTGACACCTGTGGCGAGGGAGCTTGCTCCCGCTGGGCTGCGTAGCAGCCCCTAAGCCATTCAGCGCGGTGCATCAGGCATAAGATGGTTGGCAGATTTTACGACTGCTGCGCAGCCGAGCGGGAGCAAGCTCCCTCGCCACAAAAGCTCATGAAAACCTGGAGTAGCAGCCAGCAGGGCATCACCATCAATAATCGCGACGCTTGCGAAAGGCCCATCGGCCTGCAATCACGGTGAAGGTCGCCACCAGCGCCACCAGGATCCAGAAACCCTCGGGATCTTCGGCCAGTGGCACGCCGCCCACGTTCATGCCGAAGAAACCGGCAATGATGTTGATGGGCAACGCCAGCACCGTGACCACCGTCAAGGTGAACAGCGTACGGTTGCTTTGTTCGTTGAGGTTGGCGGCGATTTCTTCTTGCAACAGCTTGATCCGTTCGCCCAGGGCGGTGAGGTCGTTGATGATCAGGGCGAACTCCTCGGTCGACTTGCGCAGCTCCTTGACGTCTTCCTTCTGCAACCATTGCGGCGGGCGGTTGAGCAGGCGCAGTAATGAGCCCGGCTCCAGGGCCAGCAGGCGTTGCAGACGTACGAGCACGCGGCGTTGGCTGCCCAGCTCGGCGCGGTTGTTGGACACGCGTGAAGACAGCAATTGGTCTTCGATCTGGTCGACGCTGAGGCTGGTCTTGCGCACGATCTGGGTCAGTACCTCGCCTTGGTCGCGCAGCAGATGCACCAGCAACTCCAGCGGCGAGCGAAAGCTCTCGCCGGCCTTGACCGATGAGCGCAGCTTGTCGACCGAGTGCAAGGGTTGCAGGCGCGCACTGATGATCAGTCGACTGTGTACGCACACCCACAAGGTGGAGACATCCGAGGACACCAGGTTGCTGAGGTTGAACACCACATCGTTCACCACCGCCAGCAGTGCCGAGTCCACGTGTTCGATACGGGTCGATCGCGAGCCTTCGTGCAGGGCCTCGAAGAACTCCTCGGGCAAGGCCAGGTGGCTTTTCATCCAGCGCTCGCAAGCGGCGTGGGCCAGGTTCAGGTGCAGCCAGAGGAACTCGTCGGCATCCTGCGGTTGTTGCAGGCATTGCAGGGCCTGGGCCGAATCGATTTCCCGGCCACGCTCGCCGGGGCGGAAGCGAAACCCGTAAAGCAGGCCGAACAGATCCGGATCGCGATGGCTTTGGTCGATGCTGTGGTTCATGAGGGCTCGCTGGCGGGAAGTGCCTGTCGCAGCGGCCACAGGTTCACTTGAGCGGCATCATTGCAGGGTTTTTTGATGGTTTTGTGACAGTTGCGCGGCGTCGTCGAATCGGCTGCGGTTCACAGACGGCGTCCATAAAAAAGCCGCGCAACTCGAAAGTTGCACGGCTCTTATTTATACCGATGGATCAAGTGTCTTGCTTGTCGGACAGGACTTTGCCGGTAGTTGCGTCGAAATCTACGTCAAATTCTTTGCCGTCTTTAGTCCTCAGTTCCACTTCATATTCATAGCCGTTGAAGTGGTTATCCAGGTCGGTGTCGGTGATGGTCGCGCCTGGGTGCAACTTCAAGGCTTCTTCGTTCATTGATTCCAGAGACTTGATCTTGCCTTCCTTGACCAATTGAGGAATCTGGTCGACTCGTACATCCGCCTGGGCCAGGCCAGCGGTGAGGGTCAGGGCAGCAGCGGTAAACAGGGCAGTCAACGTTTTCATGAGTGCTTTCCTTGGTGTCGTTATTAAGGGTGAGTCGTTTAAGTGGGTTCAGATTATCTGTGGCAACTTAATTCACCCTTAATTCGAAAAATCTTGAAGCAAGTTTCCTGGAAAGCTCTTTCGACTCAGTAGCCGTTCTTTTCCAATAGCTGCGCCACGCTGCCGGTCTCGGGACGCTTGAAGTACTTGAGCAGTTCACTGGCCCGGTTGGTGAAGATGCCATCGACGCCGGCCTCCATTACCTTCTTGAAGTCCACCGGCTCATCCACGGTGTAGACGTGCACCAGCAAACCCTGGTTGTGGGTGTACTGGTTCATCCACGGCTGCACCAGGTCCGAATAGCTCTGGCTGCCGCCATGGGTCAATGCCGCCGAAGGACCGGTGCCAATGGCGCCATGGGCCTTGGCGTACTGGACCCATTGCTCGAACTCGGCCTTGTCCTTGGGTTCCTGCTTGGCGTAGTAGACGGCCTTGTCCGTTTCGCCGGACTCGGCAAACGTCACCTTGGACTTGGGTTCGATGTTGCCTTCGCCCACCCACAGCAGCAGGATCTTCGGCACCTTCGGCATCTCTTTGTGCAGCAGTTCGAGACTGTTCTTTTCAAAGGTCTGCAGCACCACTTTGCCTTTGCCCTGGCCGACGCCGGTGGCGCTTTTGGCCAATTTCGACCCAGCGGGGCTCAGCCAGCCACGGTCCTGCAGTTTGTCCTTCAGGTCGCGCTCGATGCCGGGGAACAGCTTCGGCTCCTTGGTTTCGATGTACAGCCCCGGCTTATGCAGCGGGTTGCCCTCGGCAATGTTGATCACTTCGTCGAGGGTGAGGATTTTCTGGCCGACGAACGAAGGGCGGGCGCGCTCCGGGTAGGCGGTGTTGAACCAACTGCCGGCATCGAGGGTTTTGAGTTCCGCCATGGTGAATTCATTGGCGGTGCTGTCCTTGCGTTCGGGAAACCTGGCCGCGACATCCGTGGTGCGCAGCAGGGTGTCGTCATGCAGGACGAACAGCACGCCGTCCTTGCTGCGCTGCAAGTCCAGTTCCAGGTAGTCGGCGCCCAGGTCACGGGCCAGCTTGTAGGCGGCGGCGGTGGATTCCGGTGCGTCGAACGAGGCACCACGGTGGGCGATGACCGCCGGGTGTGGAATGCCTTGAAGGGTTGCCAGGGCCTTGGGGCTCGGGGCCTCGGAGGCTTGTGTCTGGCTGAAACCGAGCAACAGGCTCAGCATCAACGCGCTGCGGGTGAAGGTGACAGGCATGCTCGAGATCCTTTCGTTGAGGAGGCGAAACTTATCTTTTAACAACTGAATGCTATCGGCGCTATCGCCATACCGACATAAACCTGTGTGAAGCAGATTTCTCCACCCATTTTTCGGCCGCTTTGCAGTACCCTTGGCGCACCAGTTTCCCCGGCAGAGGGAAACCTTAAAACCTGTATCCGCTTGCCCTGCGTGTAAACCATCGATCAGACGTCCCGAGGGACGCATCCATGAGGTTTACCATGCGCACCACTTCGACACTCATCTGCCAGGCCGCCGACCAGCTCAAGGGTTTTGTCGGCCTGAACCGCAAGACCGACCACTACATCGTGCGGTTCAGCGAAGACGCCTTCGGCATGGACGTGGCTGATGACGGCATCATCCCCACCAGCGAATTTGTCTGGGCCCCCGCAGCGGATGGCACCATGACCCTCAGTCGCGAGCGAATCCGACTGTTGCTGGACCAGAACATCGACGACCGGATCAACCTCACCGAACCTTTGCGGGTATACATGGCCCGCGGCGACCTGCCGGAAATCAAGGCGGTGCGGCAGTTGGTGGAAGGCTGAGCCCCCGATCCTGAAGTGAACGGAAACCCTGTGGGTTTTTTTTGGAACGGCATGGTCCTGTGGCGAGGGAGCTTGCTCCCGCTGGGGCGCGCAGCGGCCCCAAAAAAGCGATGAGCGCTGCGCACTCA
>NZ_JAGDEZ010000125.1:0-408 GCF_017498305.1 Pseudomonas sp. OA65 | reverse complement strand
CTGGCTGAACGCGGCGTAGAGGGCGTTGAACTCGCCGATCAACACCGCCACCGACCAACCGTCGGAGACGATGTGGTGCTGGGTCACCAGCAGGATGTGCTCGTCTTCGGCCAGGCACAGCAGGCGTCCGCGAATCAGCGGGCCTTGGCTGAGGTCGAAGGCATCCCGGGCTTCTGCCTGGGTCAGTTGCGTCACGGCGGCTTGGCGGGCATCGGCGTCCAGGGTTTGCAGGTCGTGCTCCTGCAAGGCGAAGCCGATGTCGGCGGCGGCGAAGCGCTGGCGGACTTCGCCGTCACGGCGTTCGAAGGTGGTGCGCAGGCTTTCGTGACGGGCGACGATGCGGTCCAGGGCCCGTTGCAGGGCGTTGCGATCCAGGTTGCCGCGCAGGTGCAGCGCGGCGGGCATGTG
>NZ_JAGDEZ010000124.1:0-410 GCF_017498305.1 Pseudomonas sp. OA65 | reverse complement strand
GTCAGGGGCTGTCGATCGTTTCCTCGCTCCTGCGTGGGAATGTCGCCAGGGACGCTCCGAGGTTCCGCTTCTTCAAAAACTAAACTCCCCATCCGTGAGCACACGCGGACGTCCAGCAAGATGAAGGCCGCTTTTGTGGCGAGGGAGCTTGCTCCCGCTGGGGTGCGAAGCGCCCCCATGAAGCTGCCCACACCAGCCTGACACACCGCGGCGCCTGGCCTTGGGGCCGCTGCGCTGCCCAGCGGGAGCAAGCTCCCTCGCCACAACAGCCGTTCAGCCGTGTGTCAGGGGCTGTCGATCGTTTCCTCGCTCCTGCGTGGGAATGTCGCCAGGGACGCTCCGAGGTTCCGCTTCTTCAAAAACTAAACTCCCCATCCGTGAGCACACGCGGACGTCCAGCAAGATGAAGG
>NZ_JAGDEZ010000123.1:0-412 GCF_017498305.1 Pseudomonas sp. OA65 | reverse complement strand
TGCTCCCGCTGGGTCGCGAAGCGGCCCCTACACAGTTGGCTCCATCAACCAGACGGACCGAGCTGCCAGGGTTTAGGGCCGCTTCGCAGCCCAGCGGGAGCAAGCTCCCTCGCCACAGGTCCCATGTCTGGCCTCAGGTTCTATGCCTGGCCTCAGGTTCCATGTCTGGCTTCATCCTTGACCATCACCGAGACCGAGGTCGGCATGGTGCTGGACCGCTTCGAACAGGCGGTGAGGAAGGTTGGCGAAACACGCTCCCATGTAGCACGCGTGGCGGTATAAGACGCCAGGCACAATTCCTGTGGCGAGGGAGCTTGCTCCCGCTGGGTCGCGAAGCGGCCCCTACACGGTTGGCTCCATCAACCAGACGGACCGAGCTGCCAGGGTTTAGGGCCGCTTCGCAGCCCAGCGG
>NZ_JAGDEZ010000122.1:0-446 GCF_017498305.1 Pseudomonas sp. OA65 | reverse complement strand
GTGGCATCGTCGAGCATGGCATCGAGCAGGTGCAGCAAGTGCTGGCCCCAGCGGGCGATGGTGCTCTCATCGAACAGGTCGGTGGCGTATTCGAACTGGCCGCTGATGCAATCGCCATCGTCGTTGAGGGACAGGCTCACATCAAACTGGGTGGTGCCGGTAGGCTGCGGCAATGGCGTCAGGCTCAGGCCGGGCAATTCCAAGACCTGGTCCCGTGGCGTGTTGCCCAGCACCAGCATGGCCTGGAACAGCGGGCTGTGGCCGAGGCTGCGTTCCGGTTGCAGGGCTTCGACCACTTGCTCGAACGGCAAATCCTGGTGGCTGTAGGCGTCGAGGGTGGAGGCCTTGATCTGCTCCAGTAACTGGTCGACGCGGCTGTGGGCCTGGACGTCGATGCGCAGGGCCAGGGTGTTGACGAAGAAGCCGATCAAGGCCTCGGTTTCCCG
>NZ_JAGDEZ010000121.1:0-452 GCF_017498305.1 Pseudomonas sp. OA65 | reverse complement strand
GCCAACCTGATCGCCACCGCCGGCTGCGTGGCGCTGTGGGGTTACTTGCTGTACCAGGGCGTGATCGATCCGCTGGGCGGCATCAACACCTTGTGGCCGCTGTTCGGCATCTCCAACCAGATGCTGGCCGGGATCGCCCTGATGCTCGCCACCGTGGTGCTGATCAAGATGAAGCGCCAGCGCTATGTCTGGGTCACGCTGCTGCCGGCGAGCTGGCTGCTGATCTGCACCACCACTGCGGGCCTGATCAAGCTGTTCGACGCCAACCCGGCGATCGGCTTCCTGGCCCTGGCGCGCAAATACAACGATGCCCTGGCCGCCGGCCAGATCCTGGCCCCGGCCAAGAGCATCGAGCAGATGCAGCACGTGGTGTTCAACGCCTACACCAACGCAACGCTGACGGTGTTGTTCCTGTTCGTGGTCTTCAGCATCCTGTTCTACGCGCTCAAGGT
>NZ_JAGDEZ010000120.1:0-461 GCF_017498305.1 Pseudomonas sp. OA65 | reverse complement strand
CAAACCCCCCCCCCGTGTACCCCGCGCCGGGTTAAAGGGCGCCAGCCACAATCCCGGGGGGGGGGGGTTTTGCCCCCGCTGGGTCGCGAAGCGGCCCCTACACAGTTGGCTCCATCAACCAGACGGACCGAGCTGCCAGGGTTTAGGGCCGCTTCGCAGCCCAGCGGGAGCAAGCTCCCTCGCCACAGGTTCCATGTCCCCGGACCAAACAGTTCCGTGTCTGGCCTCAGGTTCTATGCCTGGCCTCAGGTTCCATGTCTGGCCTCAGGTTCCATGTCTGGCTTCATCCTTGACCATCACCGAGACCGAGGTCGGCATGGTGCTGGACCGCTTCGAACAGGCGGTGAGGAAGGTTGGCGAAACACGCTCCCATGTAGCACGCGTCGCGGTATAAGGCGCCAGGCAAATTCTTGTGGCGAGGGAGCTTGCGCCCGCTCCCGCTCGCGACGCGCCCCCCCCAC